>JBLHOI010000187.1:0-4920 GCA_047621375.1 Glaciecola sp. | reverse complement strand
CCAGCAGAGTGGGAGCTAATTCTCTCTCGCTTACGTCAAGAAGCTGACCCAATGCCCAAAGCGCAACTGCTCAGTACCCTAGAAGCGTCTTGGTCAAAAGACTGGCATCAGCAATTTAGTTATTTTTCATTTGCACCTATCGCTGCAGCAAGTATTGGCCAAGTTCACAGAGCAACATTGAAAGACGGCCGCCAACTGGCTATTAAAGTTCAATATCCGGGTGTAAGAGAAAGCATTGATAGTGACATTGATAACGTCATGAGTTTGATAAAACTGACCAGAGTGCTGCCTAAACACATCGATTTAACTAGTTTGCTCTCAGAAGCAAAAGCACAACTTAAAAATGAAGCTGATTATTTACAAGAGGCAAAATTTCTCAACGCTTATCGTGCAAACCTGAGCAACGATCCTGATTTTATTGTGCCTTATGTGGTTAACGAGCTAAGCGACAAAAATATACTTGTGATGGAGTATATTGAAGGGTTACCGATAACCGATATTAGCGAGATGAGCACCGATACCATAAATTTGGTATGTGCCCAGCTAATGCGCTTAACCTACGAAGAACTGTTCACACATAGACTGATGCAAAGTGATCCAAACTTTGCCAATTATTTATTTCAAAGCGACACTCAGAAGATAGTGTTGCTCGATTTTGGGGCCTGTAGATATATTTCGCAACATACATCAGCGAATTACCTAGCTATGGCGGATGCAATGCAGCGCCAAAATATCAGTGACATGCGAACTGCGTTATTTACCCTTGGCTTAATTGATAATACGATGAGCACGGGAGCCATGGATACTATTCTTAAAGCTTGTTTTGAAGCCAGTGACTGCTTACAAGGGGAGCACGGCTACAACTTGAAAAAACAACAACTTATTAAACGAATTCAAGAAATTAGTATGCCATTAATTGCGGATAAAACAGCTGCGGCATCCCCTTTATTTGATGTTGCCTTGGTAAATCGTAAAATTACAGGCATGATATTGTTAGCAAATAAGTTAGGCGCAACACTCGATTTCAAAACAGCACTAGCTCCTTACTTATTGGAAAAAGCGATGATAGCTCAAATTCAAGCAAACTAAATTTTAAAAATGATGCTGGAATAGAAAAAGGACTTTTCAACACAGAAGGTAGCCGTGGAACAGCTACAAGGCGCAAACTCACCGAGCGATAAAACATGACCCAATATTGGCTGTTTAAAACTGAACCTGACGCTTTTAGTATTCAAGACTTAGCCAACAAGTCTAATAAGCGAGAAGGCTGGGATGGTATTCGTAATTATCAAGCGCGTAATTTCATGCGCGATGATATGAAAGTGGGTGATATGGCGTTTATTTATCACTCAAGTTGCAAGCAAATAGGGATTTCTGGGTTAGCTAGAGTAAGTGACATAGGGCTGACTGATCAGACACAGTTTAATCCGGAAAGTCGTTATTTCGACCCGAAATCAGCACTCGAAAGTCCACGCTGGTGCATGGTTGAACTTGAACATATCGAAACATTTTCGCACATTTTACCTTTAGCCAACATTAAGCAGATACCGGGTATTACCGAGATTGGCTTAGTCAAAAAAGGAGGGCGCTTGTCAATTATGCCTGTCATCCCTGATGAGTTTTACATATTGCTAAGTGAGGCAAGGCGAACGTAATTGCCCTAATAAGGCTGATTCATTGAAAAAGGCATTTCAGCTAAGTTGCTCCCTTTCGCCGGGTTTCCAATCATTTCATCGTAAGGCGAATCGTGAGTCATAACAGCGCTTTGGACGTCACAGTGATCAAACATGTCTCTAACCATCTGCGAGTTGTGAAAGCGCATTGGGCTATTTTTTTTATCTGTTACAAAACCCGCTTCACCTGCAATAGTCACTTTTACTAAATAAACGTTCATTTCAAAAGACTGCACTTCTAGGCGTTCAATAAGATGCGGCTTTTTTGTTAACGTTGTCATCGGATATTTTACGTTCATGTTCAGATAGTTCTCACTTGATATTATATTATCAATACCAATATCAACTGTAAAAGTTCACTCCGGAAACTATCATGAACCTTATAAATATATGCTTGTCGAAACTGTTACGCTATACGCACTGAAGCTAGATTAGACTATACTATTTAAAAGATACCTTTTACGACAAACAAAAAGAGGCCTAAATGTCAGATCAAGAAGCACAATCACCGAGTCAAATGACGCAAATGAAGCCGTATCTTATTGCTGCAGGCGTATTAATCATTATTCTATTGGCGGCCTTTTTGTGGCCCGATTCTTCTGTGGAACAGCCGCTGACTTCTGCGCCTGTTGCCGTCGGCCAGACGCTCCCCATTGGTGATGAACTTGCCGCTGCGGATGACTCTGAAAATACGCCAGCTAAACCGGATATTTTCGAAGGAACACCTGAAATAAAGTCACTTGAAATTGATGTAGGGCAAGATATCGAGCCACTACCTGACCTAGTTGTTTTAGAACCACTAGATGAAAGTGATGGCGCCGTAAAGAATGCATTCATTACTATTGCCGCATCACCACTAGTTGGAAAGTACCTATTAAACGAGAGCTTGCTGCAAAAATTTGTGATCAATGTAAACAGTATTGCTAATCACGAGATGTCACCGAACCATAGCTTAATTGCGATACCCGAAGAAGCTTTCCGAGTTTACCAACATGCAGATAGTGAATGGATAGATGCAGCAAGTTTCAAACGTTATGATAGCTACGTTGATGCACTTGAGTCGATGAATACAGAAGATTTGATCAAATTGATGAACACTTATCGCTCTACATTAGAAAGCAAGTTTGCAGAAATTGCGCCACCAAATACTTCGTTTAATAGTACGCTGGTGCAAGCTATCGATGAGTTACTAGATACGCCAATCATTCCCATGCCTATTGAAGTATATTCCGATAGCGTTATGTTTAAATTTAAAGACGAGCAACTTGAGGCATTATCGGGTCCTCAAAAGCAATTAATTAGAACGGGCCCGGAGAATACGCGCAGAATTAAAGATATATTGCGAAACCTCCAAGACGCGTTGCAAGAGTAATATGGATCTAGGTAAGCTAACCCAGCAACTCACCGCTGCGGCGCCGTTAAAGAAAATGCCACCAGTGGATAAATGGGATCCACCATTTTGTGGTGACATGAACTTGGTGATAAAAAGCAACGGTCAATGGTGGCATGAAGGCACACCTTTTACTCGCGCTAAACTGGTTAGCTTATTATCTAGTGTACTTAAGAAAGAAGATGCCGCATATTTTTTGGTCACACCGGTCGAGAAGATTGGCATTAAAGTAGAAGACGTTCCTTTTATTGTTGTCGACTGGCGTTTTGAGAAAGCTGCACTACTGGTAAAAACGCAGATTGGTGATGAAGTAGAAATCGGGCCCGACAACCCCATTCAGCTTCGGCATTTTACAAGCGAGTCTGATAACACTGAAACACTGGTTCCTTATTGCTTAATTAGACGTAACTTGTGGGCAAGACTGCACCAAAATGTCATGTATCAATGGGCTGAAATTGCGACCGAAACAGCCACTGAAAACGGCAATGAACTGACTATGAAAAGTAACGACTATCAGTTCAGTCTGGGCGCATTTTAGTAACCCTTTTTAATATCCTCCATAATTTGCAGCTTGTCAGTGACAAATAGCGTAGCCACAACGCATATAATCAGTCTTTACTGATATAAAACGCAAAGCGTGAGTCAGTAGTTATAATCCATTCTCTGGCTATATTTGTTGCTATATTTTATGATTCTTTGATTTACTAACTATTTTATCCTAATGTGTACCTACACGAGATCGCACTCAAACTAGGACGAGAATAAACAGCATGATAAAGAACCTATCCAATCGCTCGAAAACAGCGAAAGTCGCATTGGTTATTGCTGGATTGCTAATGGCAGCCCACACACAAGCAGCGACACACATTTTCGCGAGTAAGCTAATCACCTCTGAAGATTCAAAAATACAGAATGATAAAACGGTTATCGTTGAAGACAACAAAATCATTAGCATAATAGACGGCAAAGACGAAGGCGGCGAAGGGGACACTTTTATCGATTTAACCGGCAGCACACTCATGCCCGGTCTAATGGATATGCACGTGCACTTATCTTTTCAAAATGAAGGCCCTCGTTCTTATTTAAAGAGCTTTACGTCCAATGAAGCTGACTATGCAATTGCTGCTGTCGATTATGCGCGTAAAACCGTAATGGCGGGCTTCACGACCGTGCGTAATCTTGGCGATGTTGACAACGAGACCGTGGCCTTACGTAAATCAATAAACCAAGGTGTTACTGTTGGGCCACGTATTTATACGGCAGCAAAATCAATTGCGACGACTGGCGGACATGCAGACCCTACTAATGGGAGAAGTAGCGATTTAATGGGTAATCCTGGTCCGCGAGATGGTGTGATCAACGGCGTCGCAGAAGCAAGACAAGCGGTGCGTCAACGCTACAAAGACGGTGCTGATTTAATTAAAATAACGGCAACTGGCGGCGTACTTAGCGTTGCAAAAAGTGGGCAAAACCCACAATTTATGACCGATGAGTTAGAAGCTATTGTGCAAACAGCAAAAGACTATGGAATGACTGTTGCGGTGCACGCACATGGAAAAGAAGGAATGAAGCGAGCTATTTTAGCAGGTGTCGACTCAATTGAGCATGGCACTCACATGGACAAAGAAATCATTAAGCTCATGCGCAAACATGATGTGTACTACGTACCTACAATATTGGCCGGTAAGTTCGTGGCTGAGAAAGCAAAAATAGATGGTTATTTTCCGGATATCGTGCGTCCTAAAGCGGCAGCAATTGGTCCCCTAGTTGAACAAACCTTTGCAATGGCGCACGGAAATGGCGTATTGATTGCCTACGGTACTGATTCTGGTGTTTCTGCTCATGGCAATAACGGTC
>JBLHOI010000186.1:0-4926 GCA_047621375.1 Glaciecola sp. | reverse complement strand
CGAACTTCCTGATTTGGCGGAAGATATCATTGAAAAATTCACTTCAATTCCATTTGTTAATATTGGATTTCAGTTAAGTGGCGATGAAAACTACCAGAATATGATGGGCTCATTATTTGAACCTATTATGCAGCCATCATTGACTGAATTACTGAATAAATGTCAAGACTTTCACCGTTTAAATACGTCTGATTTGGATACGACAACCGGTAAGACTCGCTTATTTAGAAGTTTAGTAGGTAATAGCGGAGGCATAAAAGAAGTTCGCTCGCTTATTGAGCAAGTGGCGCCTTGTGATGCTACCGTGCTTATATTAGGCGAATCAGGCACAGGTAAAGAGGTTATCGCACGTAATATTCATTACATTTCTAGTCGTCAAAAGGGCCCGTTTATTCCACTAAATTGTGGTGCTATACCAGGCGATTTATTAGAAAGTGAACTATTTGGTCATGAAAAGGGCGCATTTACAGGTGCTATTGGTTCGCGCAAGGGACGTTTCGAACTAGCTGAAGGCGGTACGTTATTTTTAGATGAAATTGGCGACATGCCGTTACAAATGCAAGTGAAATTACTTCGAGTTTTGCAGGAACGCGCTTTTGAAAGGGTTGGCGGCACAAAAACAATTCATTGTGATGTTCGTATTGTTGCTGCAACGCACCGTAATTTAGACGACATGATAATGGCAAATACGTTCAGAGAAGACTTATACTATCGGTTAAATGTTTTCCCTATAGAAAGCCCCGCATTGCGCGAACGTGCTGCAGATATTCCACTATTATTGCAGGAACTGGCGCATCGTTTAGACAACAACAGCGAAAGTATGGTCAAGTTTGATGATGAAGCAATGCGGTCGTTAATGTCACATTCGTGGCCAGGTAATGTAAGAGAGTTGTCTAACTTAGTTGAACGTCTGGCAATATTGCATCCAAAGAAATTAGTCGGAATTGAAGAATTACCAGTAAAGTATCAGTATGGCAATGTACCTCTTCCTGTTAGCACTCTCTCTGAGGAACAACAAGAACGTGAGGCCTTAAACGAACTTTTTTTAGGGCAAAGTGAAGAGACATCAGAAGCGAGTCAAGTCGGTGTATTAAGTACAGCGTTGCCCTCTGATGGCGTTAACCTGAAAGAATATTTATCAGATTTAGAAATAAATTTGATTTCTCAAGCACTGGAGCAGCAAGAATGGGTTGTCGCAAGAGCGGCTGATCAGCTAGGTATGCGCAGAACTACGTTAGTTGAAAAAATGCGTAAATACGAAATAAGCCGTCAATAACTCCTCAGTATTTACCATCGAAGTCATTTTATTGACACTGATTAAGATGCTGTAAATAACCAAAAAGCTATTTAAATCATATATATAAATTTTGGCATGGCTCGTGCATCGTCTCGGTACACCCAGTAGTTTAGGTAGTCAGAGGATTATGTCGCAGTTGAACCACAATTTTTTCGTTATTGATCCACAAAACCAATATTCATTTGGTGCACGTCAAAGTGCCGTTTTTAAGCCGGTTAGTTTAGAAAAGCCAATATCGATTGTGGGCGTTGGTGAGCAAGCTATTGCACAGCCGCAAATAGTGGAAAGCGATGATACGGTTGAAGAACTTAAAAATAAAGCCAAACGACTTATTCATTTATTGGAGGTAATGCCAGCTGGCGTAATTGTACTTGACCAGAACGGACATATAAAACAAGCCAATCAGCAAGCAGTCGAATTACTTGGTGCGCCACTTGAAAAAGAACGATGGCGAGAGATTATTCTGCGCTCATTTAAGCCACAAGCAGATGATGGACATGAAGTTTCATTGCGTGATGGTCGTAAAGTAAAAATTTCTATTAGCCCATTAGTTGAAGAAAAAGGTCAGCTTATCGTATTGACTGACCTTACCGAAACTCGCGAATTACAGAGCCGTATAAGCCATTTACAGCGTTTATCATCGCTTGGCAAAATGGTCGCATCTTTGGCTCATCAAGTCAGAACGCCCTTATCCTCAGCTATACTATATGCAGCTAATCTACGTTCGTTGAATTTAAAAAATGAGATGGCCGACCGTTTCACCATGAATTTACAAAATCGTTTAAAAGATTTGGAAAGCACAGTAAATGATATGTTGTTGTTTGCGAAAAGCGGAGAACAACAAATCGTGGCGCCACTGACGGTTACGCAAGTAATGCTGAGGAGTGTAGAAGCCGTTGATGCCTTATTAGCGACTAAGTCAATTCACTTAAAAATAGACAACAAACCGCTGCAGCATCAATTGATGGGCAATGAAACAGCATTGACCGGTGCCATTAGTAATTTACTTCACAATGCGATTGAAGTATCTAGTGAAGGTGATGTGATTGAGGTGATTACCGACATTGTTGAAGAAAACGGTGCGCCTTTCATCAGTATTCAAATTAAAGATCAAGGTTGTGGGTTATCGATAGGTCAAATTGATAATATTTTTGAACCTTTTTTTACCACAAAAACACAAGGTACAGGATTAGGCTTAGCCGTCGTTAAATCGGTTGCAAAGTCGCATCAGGGTTTTGTTAAAGTAATCAATAACCCAGAAGGCAAGGGCGCTTCCTTCACATTACTACTGCCGTGCATAGATCCTAAAAACCACGTTCAAACATACTCAGATGACTTACACCAAGGGGTAGCAATATGAGTAAAACCAAGATACTAATAGTTGAAGACGATGATGGGCTCAGGGAAGCTCTCGTCGATACCTTGCTCTTGGGTGGTTATCAAGTTACTCCGGTTGATTGTGCTGAAAATGCGATGATCAAACTTGCTGATAATAATCAATTTGATTTGGTTGTGAGCGATATTCAAATGGGCGCAATGAGTGGACTCTCATTATTGAAAAGTGTCAAAGCTAAATATCCAAAGCTGCCGGTTTTGTTGATGACAGCATTTGCCAACATTGATGATGCTATTCAAGCCATGCGTGATGGAGCAACCGATTATTTATCAAAACCATTTGCGCCAGAAGTATTGCTAAATTTAGTGGGGCGCTATGCACCATCCCAAAAAGTAGAATCAAAGACACCTATTGTTGCTGATCCGTCAAGCATTCGTATGCTTGAATTAGCTAGAAAAGTAGCTAAATCGGAAGCAACGGTCATGGTTTTAGGTCCAAGTGGTTCTGGCAAGGAAGTATTGTCACGCTACATTCATGACCACAGTTCTCGCAGTCAATCGGTTTTTGTTGCTATTAACTGTGCGGCCATTCCTGAAAACATGTTGGAAGCGACATTATTCGGTTATGAAAAAGGAGCTTTTACTGGGGCAGTTCAAGCTTGTCCTGGCAAGTTTGAACAAGCTCAAGGCGGCACGTTGTTGCTAGATGAAATAACCGAGATGGACTTAGGGTTGCAAGCTAAAATCTTACGCGTATTGCAAGAAAGAGAAGTTGAGAGACTGGGTGGACGTAAAACTATTTCGTTAAATGTTAGAGTCATTGCGACCAGTAACCGTGATTTAAAATTAGCGGTCGATGATGGCAAATTCAGAGAAGATTTATATTACCGACTTAATGTATTTCCAATAACGTGGCAGCCACTTGCACATCGTATTGGCGATATTATTCCATTGGCTAAACATATGGTTCAGCGGCACGCGATGGCGCAGGGTATCCCTGTTCCTGATATTACAATGGCTGCTCAGCACAAATTGATGCAGCACACTTGGCCAGGCAACGTAAGAGAGCTGGAAAACGTAATCCAACGCGCCTTGATTTTGAGTGACAATGGTAAAATCGGCAATGAAGATTTGATGATTGAAGCTGCGCATAATGTTGAAAGAACAACATCTACCATGTTTGCCTCAATGTCTATTGATATGTCAAACGATACACTAGATTCAGATAATACTGGCGATAACAATTTATTAGGTTCGGAACTTCGATTTCAAGAACATCAAATCATTCTAGATACCTTGCAAGCTTTTAATGGTAAACGTAAAGATGTTGCCGATAAACTTGGGATAAGCCCGAGGACGCTGCGTTATAAACTTGCTCGCATGCGGGAATCAGGCATCGAATTACCCAGTTAACCACGTTTTTAAAACTGCTTCTTATAAACACGATAGACAAAATCTCAATCCTTGTTTGCCGCTATTTATTAGCGGCATTTTATTGTCACCTCAAAAGCAAGCTCACATCATAAATTTTAACTTATTGAATCTATTAAAATAAATAAATTGGCACTGTATTTGCTAAATTGTATTTATACAAAGTAATTCATTCAAAATAATGACACTAGGGGTTGTGTGATGGACATCAAAGCGAATTCTATCTATCAGGAAATGCAAGCAATGGTTGGTGATATAAAGCCAATCAAAATGGATTTACCTGCAATTCAAGGCAAGTCATCTGCCAGCGAATTTTCTGACATGCTCAGTCAGGCAGTGAACAATGTTAACGGTATGCAAAAACAGTCGCGAGAAATGCAAACGTCATTTGATATGGGCGATCCCAATTTAAGCTTAGCGGACGTGATGATTGCTAAAGAGAAAGCGGGTATTGCTTTTGAAGCAACAATCCAAGTGCGTAATAAAGTACTTGAAGCCTACAAAACTATAATGAACATGCCAGTTTAAGGAAGTAACTCGTGGCTGAAGCAGTAAGCACAGAATTAACACTATCCAATAGCCTTGATGGTATCGACGATTCGATTGACGCAAGTCCGACTCTGATGGATCAGTTGGGTACGACTGAAATGGTGCGTCAAATTACCTTGGTAGTCACGTTGGTCATTTGTATCGTTATCGCCATTTTTGTTTTTCTTTGGTCAAAAGAACCCTCTTACCGTCCATTGGCCCAGATGCCGACACAAGAATTGATCGAGACTCTAGATTTCCTTGATCAAGGCGAAATTCAATACAAGTTAGAGGGTAATACTGTTTATGTTGTTGAATCGCAGTTTAACGATGCA
>JBLHOI010000185.1:0-4962 GCA_047621375.1 Glaciecola sp. | reverse complement strand
TCTTCACTCAATGTTCCGCGCATTCTTAAATTGTCTAATGCATAAGTTTCTAAGCGACCTTTGCGACGTTTCAAGTCTGGTTGTAAACAATCTCTAGATGTATCAATCACCTCTTCCGTTAATTCCCTTGATGGTGGAACAAACGGACTGCGCATTAATTCAGCTTGATAAGCAAAATGTTCAAACTTAGGCGTTTGCTTTAATGGTGGAATACGAGCAACGTGTTGCGCCTTTATAGTTGTAACAAATAGCTCTAAATCGCTGCGTTCGCCAATACAACCACTCAATAAAAATATCATTGATAATAAAGGCAAAAATTTCATTATTTCTGTCCCTTATTGGCCTGTGACGTTAATTCAGCCCCTTCTTTAAAGCGATATGTTTTAGCGAGAATGTCCATCGATAATCCCCCAGCATCGTTCTGTTTTATCGTAAAGTCATGCAAACTAACAATACGAGGCAATTTAGCAACGCCACTGACCATATTCCCCATTTGATGGTAATCACCTACTACTGACATCTTTATTGGGAATTCAATATAAAAATCACGTTCAATTTCATCATCCCAATCTAGGCTATTAATTCTGAGGCCAGCATCAGTTGCAACAAACGTTAAATCATCTAACAAACCTGGCATTTCATTTTCGGAAGGTAGCATTTTAAGCAATTCGGAAAACTGTACTTCCATCATATCTAATTGTTCACGGAACAACTTAAGGTTAGCTGCTAAACGATATTTAGTTTCAAAATCTTCACGCAACTGAATTTCTTTTTGTTGTTCAGCTTCCATTTGATCAATCGAATCTGAAATAAACAAATAATAACTGGCACCGATAACACACACAGATAAAAATGCAGCAAAGACAATTTTTACCAGCTTGGGCCAACCACCAATATTTTCAAAATCGATATCGTTAAACTGATCGAGGTCGAGATTCATTTTCTCGCTCCTTGGTTCGGATCAACATTAGTGACTTGTGAATCATCACGGATAGTGACTCGTAATTTAAACCGTTGTAACTGCCTTAATTCTTCATTTTGGGTAACAATCGATTGCATATTCGGATCGTTTAGATAAACAGAGGTTTTAACTTTTCTCATCATATTTGCGACGTTATTATTTGATTCACTACGCCCTTCGATCAATAACACACTACCTTTTTTTTCTATACTTGAAAGATAAATACCAGACGGCACAACTCGCACTAATTCATCTAAAACATGAGTAGGCAAATTACGTGATTGTTGTAAATTGAGAATAATTTCGGTTCGACGTTCAATATCTTTTTTACGTTCGGTAATTTTACTAATTTCTGCTATTTGTATATCCAGTAAGGTAATTTCTGACACTAAATATGCATTACGTTGACGCTGGTCATCAGTGACAACCTCTAAAAAGCCCAAAAACAAATATACTACAAGTGATGTCACTAAAAAAACTAACGCTAAAATACCAATAAAGTCGCGTTTTTGCTTCTCTCTAGCTTCTTCGCGCCAAGGTAATAAGTTTATGTTCGCCATTGAGCATAACTCCTTAGCGCAAGACCAAATGCCACCATATATTTGCTTATATTCGGTTGAAGCTGACTTTTCATAACATCATCAGCATGCAAACAACCTTGGAATGGATCCGCAATAATTGTGTGAGTAGCTAACTCGTTGGTTAGTAGTTCGACCATTCCTTCCAACTTAGCGGTACCACCACATAAAACGATATAGTCAACTTTTTCACGTCCACTGGCAGTACAATATATTTGTAAAGTTCGCTTAATTTGTTGTAACAGTTGCATTTGAAACGGAGATAAAACTTCGAACATATAATTACGTGGTAATTGGTCAGTTATCTTAGCGCGTTCAGCTTCATCATTGGGTATCCCATAAAATGACACGATTGATTGGGTGAATAACTCACCGCCAAAGGCTTGCTCACGTATGAAGGTTGTTTCACCATTTTCAACAACTGAAAATGTGGTCATATTAGCGCCAATATCAACCATGGCGATTGATTTCGATTTGGCACCAGCCGGTAACTGACCATAGATTAATTCAGCAGATCGCCCTAATGCATATGCTTCCACATCAACAACTTTGACATCCAACTCAACTGCATCCAAAGAGTCTACACGTGAATCAATATTTTCAGTACGACATGCGCTCAGTAACACGTTAACTTTGGTTGGGTCAGTGATATTAGGGCTAAGTCTTTCAAAGTCAATACTGACTTCATCAAGTGAGTAAGGAATAAGATTATCGGCTTCAATTTCAATTTGAGCTTCCATTTCCTCTTCATTCAAAGCCGTATCCATGTAGATGACTTTAGTCATAACTGCGGAACCAGAAACCGCGACAGAAGCAAACTTTAGTGATTTAGGTAAGCCTCGTTTAATCTGTCTCAGAGACTCAATCACAGCTTCAGTATCACGAATATCATGATCGACTACAGCTCCCTTTCTAACAGGAACTGCCGCATGATTTTGAATTTTATATCCATCCGCAGTCCTGCTCAACAGTATGGCTTTTATTTCATGAGACCCAATATCAATCCCAACCATCTGAGGTGCTTGACGCTTCCATAATTTAGAAAGCATAATCAGTCATCACAATTCTATTTTTATTTTCTAAGAGATTAGCACATAATCAACTCGTTATAAGTATTTGTATAAAATGTTTCAGCATTTTACACAAATACTATGTTTAGTTATTTCATGTTTTACTTCTCCAAAAACTCTCCCGCTTATATACTACTGTTACTATTTTTGTTTTTTCTGGAATTATTGAGTGAAGTGGTTTAAACGTTTATCAATTGCATTTTTTAGCCTATCACTACTTGGTATTGCTGCTATAGCTGCGGCTTACTTTTATGTGCTACCTGACTTACCCGATGTTAATTCGCTGAAGACGGTTCAATTACAAACTCCGCTGCGTATTTACAGCCGCGATGGCAAACTGATTTCTCAATTTGGTGAGAAACGTCGCATACCTGTCGAGTATGAAGAAGTGCCCTTCCAGTTAATTAATGCAGTACTCGACACTGAAGATGCGCGCTTTTTTGAACATAATGGTATTGATCCGATTGGCATTATCCGCGCAGCAATCATATTAATAACAACAGGTAAGAAAAGCCAAGGTGCAAGTACAATTACACAACAAGTTGCCCGAGGATTTTTCTTATCCAACGAAAAAACATACATTCGTAAAGTGAAAGAAATCTTCCTTGCATTGAAAATTGAAAAGGCGTTATCGAAAAAAGAAATTTTAACTCTTTATTTAAATCGTTCATTCTTAGGTAACCGCGCCTATGGTGTCGGTGCTGCTGCTCAAGTCTATTATGGTAAAGAACTGAACCAATTGACACTACCAGAAATGGCAATGATAGCAGGCCTACCACAAGCTCCATCTGCAGCTAATCCAATTAGAAACCAATCACGTGCGATATCTCGTCGTAATTGGGTATTGAGTCGTATGCTGGAGAAACGCAATATTACTCAAGCAGAATATCAAGAGGCTATCAGTAGCCCGTCGACCGCGAAATATCATGGTGCTGAAATTGATTTATACGCTCCGTATGTTTCAGAAATGGCGCGTGATTACATGATCCAGAAATACGGTGAAGAAGCAGCCTATACTAACGGTTACAATGTCTACACCACGGTATCATCCGAACTCCAATTGATGGCGCAGGAATCTTTAAGAGATAACGTTTTTGCTTATGACCAACGCCATGGATTCCGTGGTCCTGTGACTGAATTATGGACTGATACTCCGCTCGATCATGATGAGATTGTCGCTACGTTAAAACGCACCGACTCAATGCAGGGCATTATGCCCGCAGCAGTTATAAGCGTTCAAGATCAACAAGCACAGGTAATGGATGACAAGGGCGCACTGATTACACTTGAATGGAAAGGCCTAAAATGGGCGCGTAAGTTTATAAGCGATAAACGCCAAAGCTTACCACCAAAACAAGCCAGTGATATTTTGACCGCCGGTCAACAAGTGTGGATCCGTCATAATGGTAAGCATTGGCAATTGTCTCAAATACCACAAGTCTCTAGTGCAACAGTATCACTTGAACCTCATGACGGTGCGATTAAAACCCTCGTAGGTGGATTTAGCTTTAGTCAAAGTCAATTCAATCGCGTTACTCAAGCTAAACGCCAATTAGGCTCCAATATTAAACCTTTTATTTATGCTGCTGCATTAGAAAAAGGCTACACACTGGCTACGCTCATCAATAATGCTCCGATTAACAAACCAGATACCCGTCAGGGCACTGCGTGGCGTCCTAAAAACTCACCTGACATTTACGGTGGGCCAACACGCTTACGTGTCGGTTTAGCTCAGTCTATTAACGTTATGTCAGTCAGAGCAATGCGCCACACCGGATTAGATGACACCATCAAAAAACTAGTACAGTTTGGTTTTGATCCGAGTGATTTACCCCGAAATGAATCGTTAGCATTGGGTTCACCTTCAGTAACACCGTTACAGGTTGCCACTGCATTTAATAGCTTTGCTAATGGTGGTTATTTAGTTGAACCTTACTTTATCGATCACGTAACCGACTCATACGACAATACGATTGAACAAACTATTCCTGCGATTGCGTGTAGCAAACCAGCCCCCTATCTTGAAGAAGCAGTTGTTATTGATGACCCATTTGGAGCAATGGCTGAAGAACTCTCTCAGCAAACTCCAGAAGCATCAGTAGATACATTAGATGGAGAAGCTGAAGCAACCGCTATTACCGCTGAACAAAATATTTGCAGTAATCCACAAGCCCGCTTTGCTAAGCGAGTCGTTTCAGAACAAACTGCATTTTTGATCACTGAAGCACTAAAGAGCGTAATTTGGGGTGGCGGCGACTGGAGCAAAGGTACTGGTTGGAATGGTACAGCTTGGCGTGCATCTAAATTAATTAAGCGTCATGACATTGCGGGTAAAACAGGTACAACTAACGAA
>JBLHOI010000184.1:0-4968 GCA_047621375.1 Glaciecola sp. | reverse complement strand
CGATATGTTTGTCTAATGCTCGGCGCAAGTCGCCATCGGTAAAAACCCCGAGTAAGTTGTTATCATTATCAATCACTCCGGTCATACCCAATCCTTTATCGGACATTTCCAAAAGAGCTTGCATTACTGTTGCAGACTCAAGGACAAGCGGAAGCTCGAGTTCAACCGCCATAATTTCGTCAACCGTAAGCAATAATTTTCTACCCAATGTTCCACCTGGGTGAGATAATGCGAAATCGTTGGCCGTAAACCCCTTCGCCTCGAGCAACGCAACTGCCAGTGCGTCACCTAATACGAGCGTTGCTGTTGTACTGGTAGTTGGCGCAAGTCCGAGTGAGCAGGCTTCTTTTTCGACGTTTATATCCAAAGCAACATCTGAGAATTTGGCCAGTGTGCTATTTGGGTTATTAGTAATTGCGATCACCGGTACACCTAACCTTTTAACAACGGGTAAAAGACCGATTAGCTCATTTGTCTCGCCTGAGTTAGAAATGCCAATAAGTATGTCACCCTTGGCTAGCATTCCTAAGTCGCCATGGCTGGCCTCACCTGGATGCATAAAAAAAGCTGGAGTACCTGTGCTGGCTAGTGTTGAAGCAATTTTATTACCAATGTGGCCCGATTTTCCCATTCCGCACACGACCACCTTACCCGTGCAGTTAAGCATTAATTCACAGGCCTCATTAAAGCTGTCATTCAAACTGTATTGTAGCTTTTGCAAAGCTTCAATTTCGTTTTGAAAGACTGTTTTTGCGGTTGTTAAAAAACTAATATCTTCATTCATGGTGTTACAGCAACCTTGGGTTTTGTTGGTCTTGGCGGCTACCATAGACCACCTTACATGAATTATGTCTGAATCGTATCCGTGGACTACTACATAAATAGGCTGTATTGATAGGCAAAAAATGCCAGCACAAAAATACCGCCTTCATACCTATTAATTCGTCGTGTACCCTGTAAATTGAAACAGAACACGAATAGCAATATCGTCAACCCTAACATGACATATGAGTCACGAGCTGAAATATTAATGTCTAAAATGCTTGGGATAATCAAGCCTGGCATGGCGAGTACCGCTAATATATTAAAAATATTCGATCCAATGATGTTTCCAATTACTAGGTCATCTTCGCCCTTTCTGACACCTGCAATACTTGCGGCAAGCTCAGGTAAACTGGTCCCTAGTGCGATAATTGTTAAGCCAATAAGAAGATCACTGGCGCCAAAAAATCGCGCTATGTAGACAGCGCTTTCTACTAAGAAGTGAGCACTTAACGGCAACATAATCAAACCAACTATTACCCACATTATGGCATTTTTGGTAGGCACATTACTGGGAACTTCGTCATCAGTTTCAGTCATTAAGGGGTCGTTCTTTTCCACTTTAAAGGAAAACCAGGCCATCACTGCGAGCACCAAGACAAATAATGTAATTAGCACTATGCCTTCGGTTAGGCTGAGGTAATTATCGGAAAGAAAGTAAACACCGATAAGTGTAACCAGCAGTAACACGGGTAATTCACGTTTTAGCGTCGTCGATGAAACGAACAGCGGCTTAATAAGTGCCGTTATCCCAAGGACAAGCGCAATATTAGTAATATTAGAACCTATTGCATTTCCGACCGCAGTGTCCGGATTGCCATTTAAAGACGCGGTTGCTGAAACTACAATTTCAGGTGCGCTTGAACCCATAGCAACAATTGTCAATCCTATCATCATAGGGGAGACGCCATAGTTTCTAGCGAGTGCTGAAGCACCAAAAACAAATTTGTCCGCGCTCCAGCTTAGTACGCCTAAACCTATTAAAAATATAATGATTTGTGTAATCACGTAGTATTAAATCTCCTCTGAATTGTTTTATATTGTCGCAAAAAGCCAGCCGGTTTGACACTAAAAAAGCGTAAAATAGTAGTCAAATATCCTTTTTTATCGTTTTAGCTTTGTAGTCAATTCCTATTATATGTTTTTTGTTACAGATTTATGCCTTTTTAGCCTTTGAAAGTAGTAATCAGTAGCAAAACGATTTTGCTATTGCGTTACAATACGCGATAATGAACTTTAGTTTTAATTACCCTTGTGTCAAATTACAAGAAAACAGAATAAAAACTCAAAAAGCCAGGTCTTATTCAGCTTACAGTCATTAAATATTGGTAATGTAATGAACTTTTAGAAGCGCATGATCGTCTCTATGGTTAGTTCGCATTATTAACGCTAGCAAATTTAGCCGTAATCAAGCTGATAAAAAGAGTTTAGTCGGCAATTTAAAATAATGTGTTAAATCAAGTCGGATAAGTAGATTTTAGTAAATTTATTATGAAACCGCTACTTAAATTGAAAATCACTCAAAATGGGAATAAGAGAAATCTAATGTCAGACATTTTAGTTGATATCAACAAAATGCATTTTCAACGGGGGGAACGTGTCATTTATGACAACATCTCGTTGCAAGTGAAAAAAGGCGGTATCACAGCAGTCATGGGACCCAGTGGTATAGGTAAAACTACGCTTTTGAAGGTGATTGGGGGGCAACTTTATCCAGACAGTGGTGAAGTGTTGTTTCAAGGTGAAAATATTCATCAGATGAGTCGTAAGCGTTTGTACGATGTTCGCCGGAAAATGAGCATGCTTTTTCAAAGTGGTGCATTGTTTACAAATATTTCAGTATTTGACAATGTGGCGTTCCCGTTGCGGGAACACACCAAATTGGCAGAAAGTGTAATTGAAACGATCGTCTTACTAAAACTAGAAGCAGTTGGTTTGCGTGGCGCAGCGAATTTAATGCCAAATGAGTTATCAGGTGGCATGGCCAGGAGGGCGGCACTAGCGAGAGCAATTGCGCTGGACCCTGATATGATCATGTATGACGAACCTTTTGCAGGACAAGATCCAATATCTATGGGTGTGCTGGTTAAACTAATTAAAGAGCTTAACTCGGCACTAGGATTGACAAGTATCGTTGTTACTCATGACGTGAAAGAAGTACTTACTATTGCCGATTACGCATATATTATGGCGGATAAACGGATTATTGGTGCAGGAACGCCGGAAGAAATTAGAAATTCATCATCTGAGTTAGTACAACAGTTTTTGCAAGGCAACGCTGATGGTCCAGTACCATTTCACTTTCCTGTTGCATCTATGCAAGAAACCTTTATGGGGGATGTATAGTGAATTGGTTAATAAGTTTGGGCGCAAACACGCTATCAAGGTTGAATGCTATCGGTAATGCATCGTTGATGTTGTGGGGCGCTCTATTTGCTGTTCCGAGGTTGAAGAATGTTCCGCTCATCATCCAGCAAATATATGTGGTTGGTGTGCAAAGTTTACTGATTATAATAGTGTCAGGCTTGTTTATTGGTATGGTCATGGCATTGCAGGGATACACTATTCTTGTCAACTACGGAGCCGAAGGAAGTTTAGGTCCAATGGTTGCGCTGTCGCTTCTGCGGGAGTTAGGTCCAGTTGTTACTGCATTATTGTTTGCCGGTAGGGCTGGTTCGGCATTAACCGCAGAAATCGGTTTAATGAAAGCGACAGAGCAATTAAGTAGTCTTGAAATGATGGCTGTTGACCCATTAAGGCGGATAATAGCACCACGTTTTTGGGCTGGCCTAATCTCGATGCCCATGTTGGCTATTATTTTCAGTGCGGTCGGAATCTTAGGTGGCCATTTGGTTGGTGTTGAATGGTTAGGCGTTGATTCGGGCAGCTACTGGTCAATTATGCAGTCAACAGTTGATTGGGATAAAGATGTCATCAATGGTGTTATCAAAAGTGTGGTGTTCGCTCTCGTTGTGGTTTGGATTGCACTTTATAAAGGTTACGATGCAATACCCACATCGGAAGGTATTAGTAAGGCAACGACAGAAACAGTTGTGTTTTCCTCGTTGGCTATTTTAGGTATAGATTTCGTGCTTACGGCACTAATGTTTGGAATTAATTAGGAAATAAAATGACAAGCAAAAAAACAGAATTAATGGTTGGTATATTTGTTGCGTTCGCAATAGCAGCAACCTTGTTACTGGCTTTGCAAGTCGCGAATCAAGGTATGAGCGGCAGTGGTGAAAGTTACAAAGTGAGCGCTAAGTTTGACAACATTGGAGGACTAAAAGCGCGATCGTCCATAAAAGTTGGTGGTGTTGTTGTTGGCAGAGTGTCTCGTATATATTTAGATGAAAGAGAACTTATCCCTGTTGTTGAAATGGAAATATCGTCGAATTATCTCAAAACATTTCCTGAAACAAGTTCAGTATCCATACTGACAGCAGGTTTGTTAGGTGAACAATATATTGGATTAACACCGGGCTTCGTATTCCCTGGTGAAGATCCAATTTATATTGGAGACCAAGATGGTGAAACAAAATATATAGTTGATACAAAATCAGCATTAGTATTAGAAGACCTAATTGGGCAATTTTTGTTTGGTAAGGATTCAGGGTAATGATTATGACAACAGCAAATAAGGTAAATAGTGTGAATAAGCGTTTTGTTAGCCTAAAGAAATGGTCTATATTAATGATAACGGCCATGATTTTTATGGTACCAACAACATCAATAATTGCGTCAGAACAGAGCGATCCATACGTTATGATTAATGAGGTTGCCTCATTAACGTTTGACCGTATGAAAAGAGAAAAAGAACAAATTCAGAACGACCCAGAGCTACTTCGCACAGTAATGGAAGAAGAGTTACTGCCATACATTGACTACCGTTTCTCAGCATTCAAAGTGCTGGGTAAATATGCGAGTAAAGTACCAAGAGAAAAACTATTGGAATTTGTTTCGGTATTTAGAGAGTATTTAATAACTAGTTATGCTGTTGCCTTGGGTTATTATGATGAACAACTTGTTGAGTTTGCTCCTGCGTTAGAGATCGATGGCCGTTCAGATGTCACAGTACGCGCTGTTATTAAAGATGGCGAACGTCCTGATATCAAAGTCGCATTCAAGGTTCGCAAAGACCGTCAA
>JBLHOI010000183.1:0-4969 GCA_047621375.1 Glaciecola sp. | reverse complement strand
AATCGGCTACTTTTCAATCGCGTAATAGCGTAAATGTAGACATTTTGGATAAACAGTACCTGTCAGTTAATAATGCCTTGAGAGAGCGAGGTTTTTTGGGCACACTTAAACAGGTTATAATAATAATAAAATCAGGCGGTAAAATCTGTGACTATTGCCTTTCCCCAGAAATGGCTCATTTTGATCATGCTTATAAGCATGCAGTTTCTGCATTCAGCAACTGCGAGAGTTTCAACTACCCTAAATTTTGAGCACCTCTCAGCACAAAACGGCTTTTCTCAAAGCAACGTCATTCAAACTATTGAAGATAAATACGGATTTATTTGGATTGTCAGCAGTGATGGTTTAAGCAAGTACGATGGCTACCAAAATCGATTATTCAGCGCTGATGGATCAGTACCGGGATCAATTCCAAGCAATTCAGTAAGCGGTATCGTCATAGACGATCAATACAATCTATGGATAGCGACAGACCAAGGCTTAGGCAAGTATCACTACGATACAGACAGCTTTTCAACGATCAATAGTGAAAATAGCATCATCAAAGCAAATGAGATTAGCTCGATTGCGAGTGCATCAGGTAAAGAAATTTATTTTACCGTGCAAAACTCTCTCTACCGCTTGAACGCTGAAAGCCAGAAAGTGACACAAGTGATTAGTCAGTCGCCCTTCCCTCAAAATATAACCTATATCAAAGATGAAAACTCTAGAATATGGATGAGTTCTGCGTATTCAGGTATTTTTATTTTCGACAAAATTTCGGGTCAACTATTCGATCTTACGCTCGAAAACCCATGGAATTTTACGCTTCCAAACGTAAAAATAAACAAAATTGAAGCGGTTGGAAACAAATATTGGATTGCAACAAACCAAGGTTTGATAAGTCTCGACTCAAGCACCAACAAACAACGAAACCTGTCACGGGATGTTAATTCAGATTTACCATCCAATATAATAAATGACCTTAATTTTGATGGCGAAAGTCTTTGGGTTGCGACTAACAGAGGTTTGGCTATTACGGATAGCGATTCAAATATTCAAACAGTTATAAACCATAACAATGCGTTCTCAAGTGGTTTGCAAGACAGCAATATAACCAATATATTTATTTCAAGAATGGGCACGGCTTGGATTGGTACAGCTAGCGCAGGAGTGCATAATTTTCACCCCGCATCGAGCCCTTTAAAACTTTTCCAACCGGTAGATGGCGACAACAAAAGCTTATCAGGCCGACAAGTTATCGGATTCGCAAAAGACAACGAGCAAAGTATTTGGGCAGCCACTCGACTTGATGGTCTGAACAAATTCAACCAAAAACAAGGTTATTACTCACAGATCCCCCTGAATATTCCAGCAATGATAAATGACATAGAAATTGATGCTGATAACAAGATCTGGTTAGCCACAAGTGAAGGTATTTATAGCTATAGAATTAATGGCGAAAGCATCGCATTCGAAAATCAGATACACGCGACTAAGTCATTTGAGGCAGTGGAGATATTTGATAGTAAACTTTGGGTTTGGCATCCAGAAAAAGGCTTATCAACATTTAATCTTAAAACTTATGAAGAAACCTTTGTTAGCTTGCCCAGTGATATTTCGGTGGCAAAGCCTGTATTCACTGATGACAGAAATAAAGTCTGGCTACAAACAAATGTGGGCGTACTGATCAGTGATAACGGTAGCAACCAATTTAGCCGCCCTCCTGGTTTAGAGGAATTTGGTAAGTTACATATTATCCAGGTATACAGTCACCAAGATGCCTATTGGGTGGTGACCGAGAATCAGGGTATATTTAAACTGGATAAAGTTAGTTTAACGCTGCTAAAGCAACTCAAAGGCTTGAATGATAATGCGACTTCCGATATCCGATCGGCGATTGGCGTTGAAAATAGTATTTGGTATGGCAGCAGACAAGGGATCTATACTGTAGACCTAGACGCTTCGAGTATCGTGAAAAGACGTTCCAAAAGCGCACTAAACTTTAATGAATTAGGGCGTGGCGCGATTATAGCAACAACAGATGGTAACTTGCTGATTGGGGGGTCAATTGGTATTCACTATCTTAAAACCAAACAACAAAATATCAATAAGTATGACCAGCCGGTTAAGCCACAGTTTATAAGCTTTTCAGCTCCGGATAAAAACATTGAAGAGCCCACATCAGCGATACCTGCATTTATGATGAATTCGTTTGCTATGGCCCACGCTGAAAGTCGAATTAATATTGAGTTTGGTGTTATTAACAGCATTAACTCAAATGCAACTGAATACCGCTATATTCTCGATGATTTAGATAAAAATTGGACTTATACAACAACTAACCGCTTAGCATCATACAGCTATTTGTCTTTTGGTGATTATACCTTCAAAGTACAAGCGCGTATAAATGGTGGCGAATGGTCGCAGCCAAATGAACTCGCTATTTCAGTAGAAAAACCTTTTTGGCTAAATACACGTGCACTGGTCTTTTACGCTTTCTTTATTATCTTCTTAGGCTTTTATCAAGTTAGTAAAATGAGGTCTCGTAAAACGCGTGACCAAACGTTAACAGAAGATGTTGAACGCTTAACTCTCACTCTGTCTTCAAGTGGAGATGAATCATGGGACTGGGATATATCGAGTGGTCAAATTTATCGCGCAAATACTTGGAATACGATTGATTTCCCACAAGACAGCATGCGTAGCCATACCACTTATGAAAATAATGTACATGAGAATGACGTTGAACGCTTAAAACAGTCTCTTGATGAACATTTAGATGGGAAAACACAATTCTTCGAGCTCGCCTACCGAGTTAAAACCTTTGCTGGCACTTGGGTTTGGGTATTGGATAGAGGTAAGGTTGTAAAACGCGACTCTCATCATAAAGCGCGACGTATGACCGGTACGCTGAAAAACATTACTCATCTGAAACAAGCTGAGGAGCAACTTAACTTATTTAAAAGTAGTTTTGAAAACATTACAGAAGGTGTTTTTATTGCCGATCAAGAGTTTAAGTTTATATCGGTAAACAGTGCTTACTGCAATTTCACTGGTGACACGGTTGAGAAAGCATTAGTAAGTACATTGTCCTTCAGTCAATATCCTGAAGCCTTTACCGAAGAAGTTAAAAAGACACTCAAGCATAAAGGTAATTGGTCTGGTGAAGTTGATGCTGTTCGCACCAATGGCGAAAAATATCAGTTAGAAATGACGATTGATGCTATTCGCAATGAAGATAATTATATTAGTCACTATGTCGGGGTATTCTCTGATATTAGTTCACGTAAAAAAACTGAAAAAGAATTATTAAAGTTAGCTAACACAGATCCATTAACTAACTTACCAAATAGGTCATTTTTCCAAGCAAGTCATGAAAATTTAGTACGCCGCGAGACACCGCATGCCCTTATTTGTCTTGATATGGACAATTTCAAACGAATTAATGATTCTCTTGGGCATCAGACCGGTGACTTATTAATTAAACAAATTGCGCGTCGTTTACAAAAAATCACAACATCTAGTTCTACCACTTATCGTTTAGGTGGCGATGAATTCAGTATGTTGGTTGAAGCAACGGCAACTGTTCATCGCATTTCCCATATTGCACAAGACATACTTGATACTCTTTCCCGTCCATTTTATATCGCCAAACAGGAGTTTGTGCTGGGTGTCAGTATCGGTATTGCAACCTATCCTGAGGATGGAACCAATCATCAAGAATTACTAAAAAATGCCGACACCGCTATGTATTTTGCTAAAAACAATGGGGGTAGTAATTATCAGTTCTTCAGTGGTGAAATGAATAAAAACGCAGTTCGCCAACTACAGATTGAAAATTTAATTCGGTTCGGTATAAAGGAGGACTTGTTCAGTGTCTTTTATCAACCAAAAGTCGATATTGCTTCAGGTCGCATGGTAAGCATGGAAGCATTAGTCCGATTCGAGCATCCTCAAAAAGGAGTAGTGAGCCCTGGGCAATTTATTCCTTTGGCGGAACAAACAGGTCAAATTCTAGAAATTGGGGAGCAAGTATTAAGGAAAGCCTGTATCGATACCAAACGTTGGGTTGATGCAGGACTATTTACTGGCCGAGTTGCTGTCAATATATCAGCTAAACAATTTGAATTACCGGACCTTGACGATAGAATAGAACGCATATTGAAGCAGGTAGGCTTGAGTCCCTTGCACTTGGAGTGCGAGATCACTGAGGGCACGTTGATGGAGAATCCAGAGCAGGCCCTTAAAATGATGCAGCGTTTGCGTGAGCGTGGTATTCACTTAGCTTTAGATGACTTTGGTACTGGCTATTCTTCGCTCGCTTATCTGAAAAAGTTCCCGCTTCACACGCTAAAAATAGACAAAGCGTTTATAGATGATATTGCGACAAGTTCAGTTGACAAACACATGACCAAATCAATTATTAACATTGCACATAATCTCGGCTTGAAGGTCGTAGCAGAAGGCGTTGAGCATGAGAATCAGTTAGAAATATTGAAACGCTACGACTGTGAAATGTTGCAGGGCTATTTGTTCAGTAAACCAGTTAACGCAGCTAAATTTGAGCAATTATTAGTTGAGGGTAGAAATATGAAGCACTTATTAGAATCAAGAAAGCCGAGCCCGATTCGGCCAGGTGTTAGAATTGCAAAACGCTAACGCGACATTATAAAAAAATTAAATGCACAAGTAGCAGCTGTCATAGCCAGTTGTTTTGCGAAGTTGTACTGTTTTAGAAATAATAAACATCGGCAATAACATCGGTCCCATTATCATCCCGCCTACTAGCCAGCGTTTTTTATTCATTGCATTTTTTACAGCTTCAACATAATAGTAAATGCTACTAGCGAGGAAGCTTATCACTATCATTAAACTCATCAGCATGATGTTACTTCCTTAAATAACCTGGTGTACTAATCGAAGATCGACTGACTTTGTGATACCGACTAGCAGGCTTTACAACAAGCCCCGAAACAGGTGTAAAGTA
>JBLHOI010000182.1:0-4988 GCA_047621375.1 Glaciecola sp. | reverse complement strand
AGCGTTATCCTGAGCTAAAGCAAATTGTGATAGATAAACTTGAATTGAAACGGTTACCGGAGCAAATTTCTGGTTGGCTAAGCGTCGAATATTCTAGGCGTAAAAAGATGCAGGTATCACACGAAACAATTTATAAGTCACTTTATGTGCGGTCAAAAAATATTCTTGAACATTCGCTTTCAGAACATTTACGCAGGAAGCGCCCTGTCCGCCATCCAAAGTTAACGCGATTCTGTAGTAAACTTACCAGCAACACCCAAGATCGGCCTAAAAAGGGCTAGCATTTATACACTTGACGTTGGCCGCGGTTGGCTAGCGCTTATCTTTGAAACAGATAAGCGCATGTAAATACTTATTTTATCGCAACTAGGATGAATAAAGTTCGTTTTGTAATTCAAAACGGTCAAGCATCATGACTTTATGCCACGCATTCACAAACGCTTTGACAAATTTATCTTGTCCTGAAGACGCCCCATACACTTCGCAAACAGCTCGTAGTTGAAGATTTGAACCAAATACTAAATCGTTTCGAGTTGCTGTCCATTTTAACTCGTTCGAACTTGTGTCTCTGCCTTCAAAAATTGCGTTACTGTCATCAACCGGAGCCCACTTGGTGTTTACATCAAGTAAGTTAACAAAAAAGTCATTGTTCAGCACACCGGGTGTTTTAGTAAAGACACCATGCTTTGAATCATCGTAGTTAGTATCGAGAACACGCATGCCGCCAATTAGGGCAGTCAATTCTGGCGCCGTGAGGCTCAATAGATGCGCCCTGTCAATCAACATACGCTCTGTTTCTACCGAGTACTTTCCTTTAAGATAATTCCTAAAGCCGTCAGCCTGTGGTTCAAGTACCGACATATTGTGCTCATCAGTTCGGTCCTGAGTTGCATCCATTCTGCCGGCAACAAATGGCACTGCAATATCAACGCCAGCCATTGAAGCAGCTTTTTCAATCGCTGCGCAGCCCCCAAGCACTATCAAGTCGGCCATAGATACTCGTTTAGAGCCATTTTCCGCATTGTAACTATCTTGCACTTTCTTAAGCGCAGCCAATACACCGCTTAACTCTTTAGGTTTATTTACATCCCAATCTTTCATCGGTGAAAGCTGAATACGTGCTCCGTTTGCGCCGCCTCTCATATCAGTATGGCGGAATGTAGATGCTGAACCCCATGCCGCGCTCACCAAAGCCGAGACACTACAACCGCTCTCTAAAATCTCGCTCTTCAGGGCTTTTATATCAGACTCATTTACCAATTCGTGGTCGAGCGCTGGAATCGGATCTTGCCAAATCAGCTCCTCTTCTGGCACATCTTTACCCAACAGACGATTCTTTGGACCCATATCTCTGTGAATAAGCTTATACCAAGCCCTGGCAAAGACATCGTCGAGTAGTTCTGGGGACTCATGGAATTTTTTACTTATCTCTAGATATGCAGGATCTTTAATAAGCGCTACATCAGTTGTCATCATCATCGGAGGATGACGCAGGTCTTTTATGTGAGCATCAGGTACCTTGTCAGAAGCAAGGCCATTTGCGGGTCGCCATGACTTGCCGCCTGCTACACTTTGTGTTTGCTCCCATTCATATTTAAATAAGTTTTCAAAATACTCATGGTCCCACCGCGTTGGGTTAGATGTCCACGCGCCTTCAATTCCGTTTGTAGTGGTGTACTGTGCATTGCCTGTGCCATTACTATTAATCCAACCCAAACCTTGCTTCTCTATCGGAGCTCCGTGGGGTTCAGGACCTAATGCTGATTTAGGAGATCCACCGTGACTTTTACCAAAAGCATGACCACCCGCAATCAGGGCAACAGTTTCCTCGTCATTCATTCCCATGCGGCCAAAAGTAATTCGAATTTCCTGAGCTGATGATAATGGGTCCATATTGCCAAAGGGACCTTCTGGATGTACATAAATTAACGACTGACGAGATGCCGCCAATGGATTTTCCAGATCGTATCCATCCGTTCCAGGCTCTCCCACCCAGCGTTTGTCTTGAGTCGCCATTACGGTTTCGGGGCCCCAATATGTAGCGTCGTCGGCTTCCCAACAGTCGATTCGTCCACCACCAAAACCAAAGGTCTTAAAGCCCATTTGTTCTAATGCTACATTTCCAGTTAATATCATCAAGTCAGCCCACGAAAGCGCCTCTCCGTACTTTAGCTTAATCGGCTGCAGTAAGCGTATCGATTTGTCAATATTGCCGTTGTCTTCCCATGAGTATAAAGGGGCAAAACGTTGCAAGCCCATCGCCGCACCGCCACGTCCGTCGTAAACGCGGTATGAACCAGCCGCATGCCATGCCATACGAATCATTTGCGGGCCATAATTACCGTAGTCTGAGGGCCAAAAATCTTGTGACGACGTCAAAAATTCCAAGATGTCTTTTTTTACCTCGTCAATATCAAGAGAAGCGAAGGCTGCAGGATAATCAAAATCTTCTCCCAATGGGTTAGACGCAGCAGATTGACTATGCAATAACTCTATCGGCAGTTTTCCCGGCCACCAGTCCGCATTCATTGGGGGGGTGCCGATAGCGCCACCAGTTCTCTCACTTTCAATTGCTTTATATCCGCCCGAAATAGGGCATTTGCTTTGATTAGACATATTAATTTCCTTTACGTTTTTTGGCCTTGCACGTTGTAGGCAAGGACTTGGTCCACAACGCTACGCTTATCACTTTTTTAATTATTGCCGCAGCGCATTGAAAATATATCAAATGACAATAAATCATTACCTCCTGCTAGTGTAGTAGAGGTAAGTGGTTTTACAAGTAGCTAGTTAGAAGTTGTTATAAGTTTTCGATGTGACAGCACAGACTATCTAATTAAAGAAGCTCTAAAAAGTATGTTTTATTGTGTAACTTTTTCCTGTTGCTGGTAAACAAAGTCAGCAGAAGGTGTGGCTAGAGTGGGGTACCGTTTTAAAAAGCTTTTATTATTCATTTAATATCAATAGTCTACAACTCAGTGGGAGGCATGATGTAATTGCATTAGATTGCATAGCCGTGCATAAGCTTGCAATGTGAAGCTTCTAAAAGCCAGCGGATGTCTGGTCTGCGGGCTTTTTTAATGATTTTTTCTTTGCGAATGATTTAGTTTAACAACACCGTGGCTATAGAATATTGTGGAGTATAACGTGGGTATCGTTTTAAGCTGATTCTCTATGCGGAATGGCGGAAATGGGCTGTCAGTTCAATTGATATTGCCCCATAAAAATGGACACTAATTAAGAATATTCACTTACAGTTAGATCAATGAAAAATGGATACGCGTATTGAGCGATTTATTAACGAGTATACATAAATCATTTGAATACTATCGTTGCTACTGCTTTGTCTAGCGCAGAAGCCCCTGTTATATAGGAGAACTCACTCACGCGGTATACACAATTTATCTCTTAGTTTTTTATGCTAAGTGCAAGAGAGAAGATAGCCAATTTACGAAGTGAGTTGAAGCGGTTTATTCAGAGTATTGTGAAGCAAGCAACTTGACCCGTTTTACTTCGTTCATCGTGCCTGATCATTGCGAACCTTCTGTCTCGATCTTCAGGGATTCACCGCAATGTTTACAGTGCACAGCGTCCTTTTCATGCTGGTTCAGGCCGCATTCCGGACAAGTATACCTGACCTTGATAGGGCGAAATATTGCTGTGACCAGACGCAGGAATAACGCCACGCCGATCACCATTATAAAGACCGATAATAACTTACCTTGAGTGCCCGGGAGTGTAACATCACCAAAGCCTGTGGTAGTCAGCGTCGATACGGTGAAATATAGCGCATCGATATACGTGACAATCAGTGGATTCGAATTGTGTTGTAATGCGAAGACCAGCGCGGTCATCACAAATATAAACACCACTAGGTTGACGATGCCGAGGATAATCGTCTCATACGTACGGAAAAAAACATTTTCGCTGCGCAATTCGCGGACCACGTGATAAGAATAGAGCAATCGCAGGGTGCGCAGCACGCGCAGGAAAGCAAAGCTCTCACTGATTAATGGGGCAAAGATCAGCGAAAAGATGACGATGATGTCGGCGATGGTATAGATTTGCCGCAGCATACGCCAGCGGTTCGGCGCTATCCATAACCGTGCCGAAAAATCCGCCAGTATTACAATACCAATCAGGATATCCGTCAACAGAATGGCAGGCCCCAACGGAACTGTCGCGGTCACCACAAAAAATAATATGGAAATAACGTCGAAGCCGATCAGACCATATCGGAAGCCGGCAGCGCGATGACTACGACCGGTATAGAGCGCCTTGAGTGTTTTTTTCAGGTCCATAGACGCCATTGCTGTATTTGAATTTATGGAGACAGTATACGAGTATAAGATGAATAAACAACATACACTACCCTTTGTCACAGTTGAATTTTAAGGTGGGTTGAGGTTTACGAAAAGGAAATTTTAGTCGTTATAGTTGAAATGGTAGTCTGTTGTTTAAGCTATGGATAGACCTTAGGTACAGCAATATTGAAAATTGAATACAGGTCGCCTTACCATCAAATAGTTAAATTACATGAGTGTGTTATTAATGTGACTAAGAAATGACAGGCGAATATTGCCGGGATTTACTTGATTGTCTAACTATTAATTATTCGATGATGAATGATCAAAGCGATTGCATTATTCCAAGGAAGTGAAAATAACGTAGCTGTGAAATTATCTATTTTAAGAGTTATTCTCACTTAGGCTTTCATTTTGACAAGTCCAGTTGAGGCACTGTCAAATTAACAAGCTGACTCAGAAACATGTAATAATCGGAGCATGAAAAATACCGCTAAGTTGACAGCACCCTAGTTGAATATAAACTTAACTATAGTAGCTAAACTCACAGTTCTAATTCAACATCATGTAAAGCCTCTGACTGTCTGCAATTGGCTATTTAATCCAGTAAATCATTTGGTCCGTTGCATAAAGAATTTCTAAGTTTTCATTGTCAATTTTCCTAAGTTTGAAACTGGCGTCATT
>JBLHOI010000181.1:0-4990 GCA_047621375.1 Glaciecola sp. | reverse complement strand
AGAGCGACAGTCTGCCCAGCATTAATGACAAATGAAACATTACGCAATGCTGGCCGACTTTTTCTCGGGTAGGTAAAAGTCACATCTTTAAACTCTATGTTGCCTTGCGCACGAGTCAACTCTTTGTTACCCGTATCCATTTCAATATCTTGGTCTAGTAATTCAAATATACTTGCACAGGCTGCCATGCCCTTTTGAAATTCATTATTTACCGTCGTAATTTGTTTTAGCGGTTTTAATAGTGCCATCATGGATAGCACCACGGCCACAAATACGCCAGGGCTTAACTCATTAAGCATGGTTGGCGTGCTTGCAAGATACAACACGAATGCTAATGCGATCGAGGCGATAACCTGAATAGTAGAAACACTTAGGATTTGCGTTGTGGCCAACTTCATCGTTTGCTGACGATTGTTATTATTAGTTTGTTGAAACTTATCCGACTCTAGCTTTTGACCGCCAAACATCAATACTACTTTATGTCCTTTGACGACTTGTTCAACCCCAGTTGTTAATGATCCCATTGCCTTCTGAATCTCTTTGCTTATTTTTCTAAAGCGCTTACTGACAACATTCACAATAATGCCTACAACAGGACCTATAAGTAGAAAAATCAACGACAATTGCCATGAGTTAATGAACATGACCACAAGTAAACCAATAACAAATGCACCCTCACGGATTAGTATTAAAAAGGCTTTGCCTGCAGCATTGGCTACCTGTTCAGTATCAAACGTTACTTTGGAAATTAGCCTGCCCGCGGACTGATGATCATGGAATTCAACTGGCAAGTGAATATACTTATCAAATAATTGCTGACGCATTTTCATGACCACTTGAGAACTTATCCAGCTTAGCGTGTAACTCCCCATAAAATTAAACAGGCCACGTATGATGAAAAGTGGGACGATGGCAAGTGCTGCAATTCTTAAAAAGTCTGAATTAGTGTCTTTTAAGCCAACATCAATCATGGGCTGTAATTGCGAAATCACATAGGCATCTATGCCGGCATAGCCGAGCATACCTAGTATAGCGATGAAAAATGGAAATTTAAACGGCGCTAAGTAAGTCAGGAATCGTTTGACAACTTTTGGCTCATTTTCGATACTCGCAGTCATTCTGCTCCTGGCTTCTATTTACTAACTCAGTTAGCGGATTACTTAGTTTTAACTCTTTGCGTACGGTATTCTACCGTAAGCCCTGAAATTCACAAAGCTTTGCTGGCGAGTCGTACTTCTCTTATTTTATTTGCATGTACCATGGCGAGTTCCAGCGTTGCCGATAGGCTTTAGATTTCACCTTACCATTCGAAAATTCAAAGACCACTTCACCATCATAAGCCGTATTATATACTGTCGCGTTCACCTCCTTAAAGTTTGCCAAAACGCTGGCATGCGGAAATCGCCATTGATTATAGTAGCTACTACTAACCACAACATATTCAGGCGATACAGCCTGAATGAAAGAACGAATTGAGGATGTTTTACTACCGTGATGTGCAGCCACTAATACATTCGCTTTTAATTTTGAGCTACCTGTGTTCATGCTAACGAGCATTTGTTCTGCTTCTTTTTCAATATCACCAGTCAACAGCACACTGGCACCTCTACTGGCTATTTTTATTACACAGGAATGATTATTATCATTCCCTGATTCGTTTTTACCAGGCCACAAAATAGTTAAGGTTAATTCTCCCCATAAAAAACTATCATCCGCAGTACATCCCTTAGCGGGCGTAAGCCATTGAATAACGTTGTAATGCGAAAAAATAAACCCATTACCGCCAGCATGGTCGTTATCCATGTGACTATTGATTAAATAATCGAGCGTCGGAATGCTCGCATTAGTTATTGAAAACGGTTTCGTAACTTGAGTTTGTGCCATAAAGTATGGCGCAATCACTGTTTTAGCCAAGCTGCCATCATTAATAAAAGACTGCCCAGTGTCATACAATAAATACTGATCATTTTGACGCACGAGCACACTTAATCCCTGCCCTATATCGAAAACCCGCACCGACCAGATCCCACTATTAGAGTCTTTCGTCACGTTTTGACTTAAAATCGCAAGGCTGAGTGTGCCGATAACTTTTTTGCGATGCGGCCAATGAGGTAAAAATATGATCAGCAGTGAAATAAGTATGATGAACCATGCTATTGGGGGTATACCTTGAACTTCTATGCTCGCATGTTGCACATTATTCACTACTTGCATAAACAACATAAGTTGTTCAAAACACCAATCTACCGCATGCAGGAGGGGTTTTAGAAACACGTGTATATTAAATAGTGTCAGCACGACTATGAGTAAACACATAGGTACAAGCAGCAAACCCACCACGGGCATGACGACTAAATTTACCAGTGCAGAGACGGTGGAGAGCATACCAAAATTGATAGCAACGAGTGGCAGCATTATTAAAGATAAAAATAATTGCAGCGTAATGGTTTGCTTCGTCGCCTGCCAGATAGAGTCATCGACGCGAGGATAACGCCACATAAAAAAACAAATCGCAAATATAGCACCAAAACTAAACCAAAAGCTCATTCCAATGATCGAGAGTGGAAATAGTAGAAAGAAACAAACAAGAAGATTAAAAAAGATAGCTAGGGGTCGCCAATGCAGTTGGTAAAACATCAAGTAGGCAATAAACAAAAGAGCAATTATTGAGCGTACCACCGGTATCTGAAAACCACTTAAATAGGCATAAAGAAAACAAAATGGGAGACTAGCGACGACAGCCCAAGGCGCAATATTGGATTGCTGATTGCTTTTCATTACCCTGATAGCGAAAAATAGTATTGTTCTAGTAAGATTAAAAAATAACAAACTCACTATCCCCAAATGTAATCCTGAAATAGCAAATAAATGAGCAGTTCCTGTCGTTTGCAGTAGTTTCCAATCAGTGCTGGTAAATAAAGTTCTGTCGCCAAGTGATAATGCGAGGATCCAATTTATATTTTGCAGATTATATTTGCTTGAATATAGCAACAAGCGGTTGGCCAACTTTTGTCTCAGTGAACGGTTAGATTGCAACAGTGAATTAGTTGGACTGGCCCTTATACTGCCTATCCCCACAATATTTTGGCTAACCAACCATTTTTGCCGGTTAAAGCCAAATTCATTGGCTAGAGCATGAGGTTTTTTGATGCTGACCAATAACCTAACATTATCACCCTGTTGAAACTCCATAGCAGGCTCAAACCAAGAAAGTCTTACCCTAGGCGAGTGATAAAGGGTTGTTTTACCTATCTTACTTAGTTGCAACATTATGCTTTTATGTTCGACATGCTGCTTTTTTGAGTGGGCATATAACTGCGTGTTTTTCAGAATGTGGATTTGACTCGAGTTTCTTGGTTGAATTTGTAATGTTTCTACTGTGCCTTCTATAATCACATTTTCATTAAAATATCGATTTGGTAGTTGCCAAGACGAATACCAATGCCCTACACTGCACGCCCAAACGAATCCAAGTATTGATCCAAACATCCACGTTTTTATTTGAAAGCGGAAGCATGACAAGACAATAAGGACTAACACCAAAGTTGCCACAATCTGAATTGAAGGTAGCACGGGCCAAAATAGGCTGCTGAGAAATACAATAATGAATGCAAACATTACTTTATGTAGCTTACTCAACTTGTTTTCCTCAAGAGATTAGATAAATGCCAAAGAAATTTATAAGACGCTTTTTACCGAACCATATTACAATTAGAGAAAGTAAATATTTACGTATCTTTGGTACGCTTTTGCATGATCCAAATTTATGGCATCTAAACCGACGCTCCGCTAGTGGGGCATTTGGTATTGGACTCTTTTTTGCGTTCTGGCCAGTGCCTTTCCAAATGGTTTTTTCAACTGCCGCCGCCATTATTTTCCGAGTTAACTTACCACTATCTGTCGCAACAGTTTGGTTGACCAATCCGTTTACAATGCCGCCTATATTCTACGGTGCTTATTTACTTGGGAGTACTGTACTTGGGACTGAAGTTGACTATTTTGCGTTTGAATTGAGTTGGTCCTGGTTAATTGAAAGCCTTTCAACAATAGGCCCAGCATTCATTTTAGGCTGTGCAATATGTTCGGTTTTTTTTGGCGTGTTGGGTTACTTTAGCTTGGATTGGGTTTGGAGAGTCTCGGTTATGCGCGCCTGGAAGGCACGCAAGTCCAATAATAAATAGTCTAGTGTGTAATTACCTTGTTACGGTTTCAATGTTGTGCGAAAAAAGCCACCATCTGAGCTTCATCCCAAACTTCTACATTTAACGATTCAGCTTTACTTAACTTTGAACCCGCCTTTTCACCAGCAATTAAAAGATCAGTTTTAGCCGACACGCTACCAGATACTTTTGCACCGAGCTCTTGCAATTTAGCCTTCGCCTCACTGCGCCCCATTTGTAGCAAAGTCCCAGTTAGTACAACCGTTTTTCCGGCAAATGGTTGCTCATCTTCTGATGCTTGCACTATTACTGGCCAATGAATGCCCAGCTCAACTAAATTACTTATAATTTGAATATTTAACGGTTCACGCATAAAGTGAAAGATGTGCTGTGCCACAATAGATCCTACATCTTGTACTTCTATCAATGACTCTATATTGGCTTGCATAACCTCTTCTAAAGTCATGTAGTGCATTGCAAGATTACGCGCTGTTGACTCCCCTACCTCTCTTATGCCCAAGGAATAAAGGAATTTAGATAATGTTGTCGCGCGCGATTTATCGAGTGCGTTAAGTAAGTTTACCGCTGACTTTTCACCCATTCTCTCCAATGAAATTAGCTTTGGCATATTTAAGCGAAACAAGTCAGCTGGATTTTCGATCAAACCAGAATCAACCAATTGTTCAACTATTTTGTCACCTAAGCCATCGATATCCAGCGCTTTGCGAGACGCAAAGTGCTTGATCGCCTCTTTGCGTTGCGCACCACAGACCAGTCCACCGGTGCATCTCGCTGTTGCCTCAGACTCAATTCGCTCTATGTGTGAATTA
>JBLHOI010000180.1:0-5027 GCA_047621375.1 Glaciecola sp. | reverse complement strand
AACCAACATTGAAGTGAGAAGCAACTGGCTCACCTACCTTAGTGAATTTCAGCAAGCACTTGGTATTCATGGTGTAAAAAGCGAAATCAATCAAGTTAGTGGTGTCCCAATTACGCCGTTCGAGCGCAAGTACATTGAGTCAGGCCAATCATGCTGGCGGCTTCATACAATTGCTGAGGGCGAAGAAAGATAAATACACTAGCCTAATTTTTTAGGTTGAAATTCAACCAGATGTTCACTGTGTATTAGTTCTAAATAGAAAATTTTGAGTTTTTTAAGCAAACTCAAGTATTTTTAAATGTATTTCATGCATTTTGTCGATAAATGTCACATTCAGTATCTTGGTATTGGTGTAGAAGTGGGGTAAAATTCAGGCTTGGAATTTTTAATCTAAGGTTACAAATTGGCAAAAGCAGAAGTTAGCTTAGAGCATTTATTTAGAGTTTTTACTAAACCTGAGCATAGTGATTCAACGTTAGCCAAAATAGAAAGGCATTTGTCCGACAATATTTCGGATTTCCTTTCTCAACATGTGGTCACAAAAAAGACCTCTTTAGAAGAGATTGAAAAAGATTTCTTCAGTGCTTCTGTGCCTGACAGTCCTGAATTTGTTTCTGAGCATGCGGAGTCACTACTCAACAAATTGGTTGCTCATTCAGTTAACACCTATTCTCCCACGTTTATAGGCCACATGACGTCGGCATTGCCATATTTTCACCTTACCTTAGCTAAGTTATTAGTTGGCTTAAATCAAAACCTTGTCAAAATTGAAACTTCTAAGGCTTTTACGCCACTTGAAAGACAGACTCTTGGCATGATGCATAATTTGATTTATCAACAAGACGATAAATTTTATGAAGATTATTTACATAGCGCGAATCATGCCTTGGGCTCTTTTTGTTCTGGCGGTACGGTTGCAAATATAACCGCACTATGGGTTGCTAGAAATCATTTGTTGTCGCCGGATGGCACATTCCCTGGTGTTGCAAAATCCGGCATAGCTGCAGCTTATCGTCATTATGGTTATGAAAATATTGGTGTTATGTCCTCTAATCGTGGACATTATTCTTTATCTAAAACGGTTGATGTATTGGGTATTGGCCGCGACAATATGCTTACGGTTCAGAGCCCAACCCAAAGACTTGATCCAGAGCAAGCGCTGAAACTGGGGAAAGCTTATCAACAGTCGGGCAATAAATTACTCGCGATTATCGGTATCGCAGGTACCACCGAAACCGGTCATGTTGATCCATTAAATGAACTTGCCGATGTAGCAAAAGAATTGAATTGTTGGTTTCATGTTGACGCAGCTTGGGGCGGAGCGACTTTGTTTTCTGAACGATATCGCGGGAGATTAGCCGGCATTGAACGAGCCGATTCGGTTACTATTGACGCACACAAGCAAATGTATGTGCCAATGGGTGCAGGAATGGCTTTGTTTAAGGATCCTAAACACAGCAATGCGGTGCGTCATCATGCGCAGTACGTTTTACGTGAGGGTTCTAAAGATTTAGGCGCCACTACGCTTGAAGGGTCGCGAAACGGCATGGCTTTGATGGTGTATTCTTCCTTGCACATTTTGGGTCGCAGAGGATATGAGCTTCTCATCAATAAAAGCATTGAGTTAGCACATGAATTTGCGGAAATGATCAACGTTCATCCTGAATTTGAGCTAACAACCCAACCCACTTTATCGTTACTTACATACCGACTTAGACCTAGTAGATTGGCTGAATTGGCCAGTATGCCAACTGCTGACATTACGAATATTAATAAAAAGTTAGACAGCTTAACGGTGTCGGTGCAAAAGCAACAACGCGAAGCTGGAAAGTCATTCGTATCCAGAACCCGTATTGAAATTGAGAAATACAACGGCGAAGCTATAACGGTATTCCGTGTTGTTTTAGCTAACCCATTGACCACCAGAGAACATTTGTCTGATATTCTTGAAGAGCAAGTACAAATCGCAAATGGAAATGAACTTTGGCATGGACTTTCTGCAAATCCGGCATCCAAAATAGCCTAGTCTTGTGGTTTAAATAGTCAAAATTTGAAGCGATGAGCCCTTACCCGAGTAGTCATCAATAAAGCGGGTGTCGCTTTTATCGCCTAATTGAATATATCATTCGACAATGCTTGCTGCTGTCGATTTAAGCCAATACCGCATCTGTCTCTCCCTTATTTAATACATCGCGGGGCCTTTTTTGATAGGTACTCAAACCCGCTACGAAGATACAACAGCAAACGACATGCAATGCAAAGCAAGCACTTTCTCTCTATTGCCTCAGCGTAGAACGTCATCTGTCACTATAAACTGAATGTGTCTATTGTCTTTATTTAGTGTAGTTTGCTACTTGGTTTATTTGATTTCTGTTGTTGTTCAATGTCGACTAGCTAAAAAGCATTAAATAAACTCCGGTTTTTAGGTGCACTACATATAACTAATTTTTGAGCATAGAATTAGTTGTATTTTAAAATTAATTTTTTGCATCCATCTTGCTGAGTCGCTCGTTTGGTTACCTAGGTGAAATGGAGGATTGTTATGGAACATGAAGAACTACTTTTATTGCTGAAAAGAGTTGCTGCAGGCAACCAGCCAGCTTTTAATAAGCTATATAAACTGACCAGCGGGCAACTTTTTGCTATTGCACTTAAGATGTTAAAAAATAGAGATAGCGCCGAAGAAGCTTTGCAAGAAGCATATGTGAGTATTTGGTATAAAGCTGATTATTATAAAGAAGGTCAAGGCACGGTGCTAACTTGGATGGTGAGCATCATTCGTTATCGTGCCTTAGATATGTTGCGAAGCAAAAAGGTTAGAAAAGAAGAGGATTTGTCTGACGACATAATGAGCGAGTTAGACATAACTGAAACAACTGAAACAACTGAAGCTACTGAATCTGGATATGATATTAAAATTGAAGGCTGCATGCAGGAACTAGAGCAACAGCAAAGACAGGCAATTCATTTAGCTTATTTCAATGGCTTATCTCATTCTGAAGTGGTGGACCATCTGGATCTTCCTTTAGGTACTATTAAAAGTTGGATTAGGCGAGGATTAACAAGTCTACAGAGGTGTTTAGGTGTATGAAATATGACAACCCACAATTAATATCTGCATTAGCGGCTGAATATGTGCTTGGCACATTACGAGGCAAAGCTAGAGAAAGATTCGAAGTATTAAAATTTGAAAACGAAGACATAATTAAAGAAATCAAGTATTGGGAATCACATTTAAATGCGATGGCTTTGCATCTTCAGCCAATCGAGCCACGAGAGTATGTTTTAGAAAATGTACGACAGCGATTAGGATTTGTTGGATACCAAATTAATGCATATGAAGCGCCAGCGAAGACTGCTAATGTCGTAGAAATTAAGCAAAACAAAACAACTCGAAAAGATAAAAGCATTGTCTGGAAGTGGTGGTCGGGTGTTGCAACCGCAGCGGCATTAGTTCTTGCCGTTTTGGTCTCAACAAACATTGAGCTTGACACTACGCAGCAAGTTCAGAGCCTGGCAGTAATAAACAATGAGGACGCAAAAACATTGTGGTCTATTGACGTTTTAGCCAACAATGTAAGAGTCAAAGTGACCTCTTTTGTACCCAAATTGCCAAACAATGATTATCAACTTTGGATAGTCCCTGCTTCGGGCGCTGCTCCTATTTCAATTGGTGTCATGCAGCAGTCAGGTGAGTTTTATTTATCGAAGCCGGTCGAATTTGATAATATTGATATTGCGGCACTTGCAGTAAGTAAAGAACCCAAAGGCGGTTCACCTAATGGCTCTCCAACAGAAGTTCTTTATGCTGTTGAGCTGGCCTTTATATAAATAAATAGGTGATTATGGGGCAGCATTCAGTGCTGCTCCAATTATCCAAAACGTTTATTTAAATCCTCCTTCAAAACCTAGTTGAAAAAAACAAATGTTTTTTGCATCCAATACAAACCGTCACTCGTTTGGTTTCCTGAATACCTAATTCATTCAAACAAAGGAAATCATAATGATAAACACACGAAATACTAAAATAGCACTGGCTATAACCGCAGTCTTAACGACCGGTGCGGCAAATGCATCAAGTCACCGTGAAGCGCCAAACATTACCAAGACGCCTACAGTAGATTCAACTGACTTCTACATGTTTAATAGTTATGAACAAGGTCGCGGCGATTTTGTCACCATAATTGCTAACTATATTCCTCTTCAAGACGCATATGGCGGTCCAAATTATTTTGCAATGGATCCAGAAGCAACGTATAGCATCCATATTGATAATGATGGCGATGCACAAGAAGATATTACGTTTGCTTTTAACTTTACTAAGTCCAGCCCAGGTATTTCATTAGATGTCGGTCCTGCAGGAAATACGAAGTCTATTGCTGTGCCGCTAGTCAATGTTGGTGGAATTTCTGCAAACAACGATGCCGCGGCAAACTTTGTCGAAACATACAATTTATCTATGATTGAAGGGTCGGCCAGAACCGGCACTAGATCATCTTTAACAAGAACAAGTGGTCCAAGTCCTGAAAGTGCACATGGCCGCCAAGACACATTTGAAAAACCGTTAGATTACATCGGTAATAAAACATTTACAAATGAAGCTGGTTACAATGCATACGCAAATGCCTATATATATGATGTCCAAATTCCAGGTTGTAGCACTGCAGGAAAGGTGTTTGTGGGTCAACGCAAAGATGCGTTCGTGGTTAACTTAGGCGAAACCTTTGATTTGGTAAACTATGTGCCAGTTGAAGGCGATAGTGTTCGAGGAAATGGCGATGGTGACGGTTTCCCAGACGGTATTACTCAAAACTCTGCGAACGATGACTTGGTCGATAAAAACGTGACAAGTATCGCAATTGAAATACCTAAAAACTGTATTACTGGCCAAGGAAACGGTACTGTTGGCGGCTGGACGACCGCAAGTTTACCGCAAGTAAGAGTTCTTAATCCAAACGCTACTTTTGACAAGCCTGAGGTTAATGGTGGTGCACTTACACAAGTATCTAGACTGGGCTCACCACTAG
>JBLHOI010000179.1:0-5036 GCA_047621375.1 Glaciecola sp. | reverse complement strand
GCCATTAAAAAGCAATTCCATCATTTAGTGCGTTGTGTTCCGTCCAATGGACTCATCATTTCTCCGATTAATGACGCTAATTTAGAGGATGTATTGCATAAAGGTTACTGGTGTGGCTTGCAAAAAATAGGGGTTAGCGACGTTTGCGATTGGCATGCCCAATTGATAAATGTAGACGGTAGTCAATTCAATGTATTGCATCATAATAAAATAATCGGCTGCGTAAATTGGGGCCTCATAGGTAACCATAATGTTAGCAATGCAATCATGGCTATTGCGGCAGCGCATCATGCTGGCGTGCAAACAGTCGATGCCATTGACGCGTTAGCGCGCTTCAAAAATGTAAAAAAACGGATGGAAGTGAAAGGGCAAGTAGCCAACATTACAGTTTATGACGACTTCGCTCACCATCCAACGGCAATTCAAACGACAATAGCAGGGCTTAGAAATAAGGTCGGCGACGCTAAAATTATTGCCATACTTGAACCACGCTCAAACACCATGAAAATGGGCGTACATAAAAAAACGCTTGCAAACTCTTGGCAGCAAGCCAATGAGGTGTTTTTGTTTGAACCTGAAAATGTCGATTGGTCGATGCAAGAATTGGTCATAAATAGTATCGCCCCCGTGCACTTATACAAAAATACGGTTGATATTGTAGAGGCAGTCGTTAATCAGGCGCAACCAGGCGATCAAGTTTTAATAATGAGCAATGGTGGTTTTAATAACATTCACCAAAGTTTGTTAACTGCGCTGACGAAAAAATTTAAGGATTACTATTAATTAAAAACCAGTGCAACGTGAGCGTTATACGAAAAAATAATGGCTATTCGCTCGCAATTAAGAATAAATAACCTTTTTTAAATAATAACAAGAGACGAACTATGAAAAAATTATTGATTGCTTCCGCACTGCTCGCAGCGAGTTCAGTGCAACAAGTTCATGCTTGGGGGCAAACTGGTCATCGCATCACAGCAGCAATAGCTGAGCAATATTTAACGGATGAGGCGAAGGACGCAATTAAACAATTACTGCCAAACGAAAGTCTTGCTGAGGCATCAACCTATGCAGATGAGATGCGTTCGAATCCTGACGAATTTTGGCAAAAAGAAGCCCGTCCATATCATTATGTAACCGTGCCAAAAGGTAAACATTATCATGACGTCGGTGCACCTGAGGAAGGGGATGCTTTTACTGCATTACAAAAATTCTCAAAAATTGTGAAAGATGGAACTGCTCCGCTCAAAGAACGTCAACGCGCTCTGCGATTCATTGTGCATATTATTGGTGATTTACATCAACCATTGCATGCTGGGAATGGCACTGACAAAGGCGGTAACGATGTCGATCTTGAGTTCTTCTGGGAAAAATCTAACTTACATCGGGTTTGGGATTCAGGATTAATTGATAGACGCAAATTATCTTACACCGAATGGACTAATTGGTTGAGCGAGAAAATCACACCTGAGCAAGTCGCGTCTTGGACCACAATCGACCCCCTCGTTTATATTGCAGAAAGTGCGGTAATTCGTGACACGATTTATCCTGAGACAGAGCGCTTAGGTTGGGATTATTTATACCAACATTTACCAACAGCGACCGAACGATTGCAAGAGGGTGGTGTTCGCACTGCAGCGCATTTGAACAACTTATTTAAACGCTAAAGTCACCCATTGGGATAACAACAAGGGAGCAAGTGTAAACTAACATTGCTCCCCTTTTTAATTCAATCTATGTCCAAGGCTTCAGGTGAGAGAATAATGCCTGTACCGTCAGCGTAAAGATGATCCTCCGGTAGAAAAGTAACTCCAGCAAAATTGACTGCAATATCGATGTCACCAAGCTCTCGACTTTGTGAGTTCACTGGAATGGCCGTTAATGCATGAATACCGATATCGCAATCTTCGAGCACATCAATTTCACGCACGCTGCCATAACAAACAATCCCTTCCCAGCCATTTTCAGCTGCCATCTGTGCATTATACGCATCAATTAAAGCGCGGCGAGTTGAGCCACCGCCATCAATCAAAAGTACTTTACCCTCGCCCCTTGTAGCTAAAACTCGATCAACCAAGCCTTTGTCTTCAAAACATTTGATGGTTGTGACTTCTCCACCATAAGAATAGCGACCACCAAAACTGGTAAAGATAGGGTCAAGCACATCAACACTATCAGCAAATAAATCACATAAGTCAGAAGTATTGTATTCCATAATATTCCTTAAACAGTTCTTATACCCACTCGGTTTGGGCATTCCATGGGAAACTTGTATAATATTAGCACTTTTGACCATAGATGAAACCCAAAAGAAAGTTGACTGGTTTTTGTCATATAGGGTTCTCGGTTCTGTCACTATTTGTTCACATTTGAAACGTATGGTTAATCGTGTCTTTGACTAACTTGAGAATAATATGACACTGCAGCGAATTACGAAGGTAGATACCGCTCTTTTTTATTGGCTCAATCGATATTCAGGTAATAGCAATATTATAAAAGGTATTCGCGCCATTTCAAAAACCGGAGACGGTCATTTATATATTTTCTTTGGTGTATTGCTATTCTGGTTAGACAGCAACCATGGCGCACTTTTCTTTTACACCGCTTTAATGGCCTATGCTCTAGAAATACCGATGTACTTAATTTTGAAACAGTGTTTTAAGCGCAAGCGGCCCAGCGCAAGGCTACTAAATTTTAACGCTCACATTACACCTGCTGACAAATTTAGTTTGCCATCCGGGCACACCGCTGCAGCGTTTTTAATGGCGACTATTGTCAGCAGCTTCTATCCAACGTTTAGTGTTATCGCCTTTAGCTGGGCCGGTTCCGTTGGACTGTCCCGAATTTTACTTGGTGTGCACTTCCCTTCAGACGTTGTTATTGGAGCCATTTTAGGTGCAGGCATCGCAAGTATCAGCATGCTTATATTAATCTAAGGCCTATTTATGAAAATTCTTTACGGTGTGCAAGGGACCGGAAATGGCCACATTTCGAGGGCTAGACTTATGGCTGAGGCATTTAGCCGGCGTACCGATGTGCAAGTTGACTACTTCTTTTCAGGACGGGATGCCGACGCCTATTTCGATATGCATATATTTGCTCAATATCAAACTAAACGTGGCTTGTCATTTATCACCCAAAACGGTGCTGTTCGCCGATTTAAAACGCTTAGAAGCGCAAAGATAGTCGAGTTTGTGCGCGACGTAAGACAATTAGACCTCAGTGCTTATGACTTAGTGCTAAATGATTTTGAACCTATATCAGCATGGGCTGCAAAGGCTCAAGGTATCCCCTCACTTTCAATTAGCCATCAGGCTGCATTTACTCATGCAGTGCCAACGGAAGCCCAAAGTTTTGTCGATAAATGGCTTACTCGTTATTTCGCACCAACACAACACGCATTAGGTGTGCATTGGTATCATTTCAATCACGCCATTATTCCTCCCTTCGTGCCCAATGGACTAACCAAGAAAATCGTACCGTATTCTAAAAAAGAAAAGAACACAGCATTTACACTAGTCTATCTGCCGTTCGAAGACCAACAACACATTCAGCAAGTATTACAGCCACTCAGTGAAAATCGTTTTCATTGCTATCATCCTCAAGTTCAAGGCCCATATATTCAACACAACATTCACTGGTTCCCACCATCAAAAAGTGGGTTTCACGAGGCACTATCGGCTTGCACAAAGGTGATTGCTAATGGCGGATTTGAATTGGCAACAGAGTGCTTAAGTTTAGGTAAAGCGATACTGATGAAGCCGTTAACTGGGCAATATGAACAATACTCAAACGCACTCATGCTTCGGCAACTGGGTATTTCAGATACCTTATTCCACTTAAATACCGACGACATTGAAGAGTGGCTGAACAACAGTCGAGCAACAAAAATTAGCTTTCCGAGCAACGCTGACTGCTTCATTGACTGGATTGTCGCTGGCAAGTGGGCCGACACCGAGACAATATGTCAAACACTGTGGCAACAGGTTGAATTTCCAGACGAAGTAGCTAAAAAACTCAGTACGGTAAGTCGCACTAGTATTTAGCCCAATGCCTAGAAAGAGATTGCATTTTTAGTGATTGCAGTGCAATGTTAAGCGTATATTAAGTCAGTTATATTATGTCCATGAATCGAATGTCAAAATTGGTGCTTTGCATAGCGCTAACTCTATTTTTATGTGCCTGTGGTCAAACCGGCCCGTTGTTCATTCCTGAGCAAGCACCTAGTAATGAGGAAATACCTCAGGCCGTAGCTGAAAATCCTGAACAATTGAACAGTAAAGAAGGTCAATAGAATGGATTTTTTCTCTTATAAAAACAATCAACTTTTTGCTGAAGACGTTGCTGTTGCCGACATTGCAAAAGCGCACGGCACACCACTATATATTTACTCAAGAGCGACAATTGAACGCCATTGGCATGCCTTTAATAACGCCGTTGCTAATCATGACCATCTTATTTGCTATGCGGTTAAAGCCAACTCTAATTTAGGTGTTTTGTCTGTTTTGGCTAAATTGGGCTCAGGCTTTGACATTGTTAGCAAAGGTGAGCTTTCACGTGTTATCGAAGCTGGCGGAGACACAACCAAAGTCGTGTTCTCAGGCGTGGGTAAGACATCGGATGAAATTCGTTTCGCCCTGCAGCAAAATATCATGTGTTTTAATGTGGAATCTGATGCTGAACTCGATCGTATTAACTATGTGGCGGGTGAACTTGGTGTTAAAGCGCCTATTTCAATTCGTATTAATCCTGATGTTGACGCAAAAACCCACCCTTATATTTCTACTGGTTTAAAAGCAAATAAATTCGGAATTGCACGTGATGATGCCCTGCGTGTTTATAAGCGTGCTGCTGCAATGCCCCATTTAGATGTAAAAGGAATGGACTGTCATATTGGGTCTCAATTAACTGACATTACTCCATTTGTTGACGCACTAGAACGTTTGTTAGTGCTAATTGACGAGCTAGCCGAACATAATATTCTGATCTCGCACCTTGATGTTGGTGGTGGTTTAGGCGTGCCTTATAACGACGAAACT
>JBLHOI010000178.1:0-5071 GCA_047621375.1 Glaciecola sp. | reverse complement strand
GTGCGATCTCTAATTCAGGAATGGTTGATAACGTTGCGAAATATTGTGTTTTTGCCTGTTGTAAATCCAGCTCTGGACCCTCTCCACTTTCAAATATATTGGTGGTAATTTCATAACTACGTTTTTGAATTTTGGCATTTTGATGTGCTATTTTTAAACGAGCTTGAGTTGTACGAAAGGAGAAATAAGCATTGGCAAGCTGTGACGCTACCAAAACCTGTGCATCCTGCTGATTACTTATTGATGCAAAGAATGCTGCATCGGCTGATTCAATACCACGTTGAAAACGTCCCCAGAAATCCAGTTCCCAACCTAAATTAAAGCCTGCCTGGTAATTAGTAAAACTCTGGCTATTAATAGTCGCATTACCTCCATGCGACTGATTGTTGACATAACTGGCACTATTATTAACTTGCTGTAATTGAGGATAAAGACCGCTATTGGCAATTCCAAGAAGAGCACGACTTTCAAATATTCTCAAGCCTGCAATACGAAGTGAATAATTCCCCTGTTTGGCATCTTCTATTAATTTACTGAGAACTGGGTCATTGAAAACACGCCACCAAAATTCAAAGTCTGTGTGACTTTGCTTATCTTCCTTTTTCTGCACTAAAGCATTTTCTGAAGAAGCCCCCTCCCCAGAGATATTACCATAAGCTGTTGGTTGCCATTTCTGTAACCAATCAACAACAGGCTCCTCATAATCGGGGCCGAGAGTTGTGCAGGCAGATAATAACAATAAGCCTAAATAAGTCGGGATTTTATAAAAACGTTCATGAACCAAAGTATGCATTAATTACTGTCTTCAATTATTTTGTAGAGTAGAGAGGCTTCGACAATAGGTCGGACAAGTCAGAGAAAAACTCGCTAGGAGCTCTCAATTACAGAACTTGAACTTTCAATTTTATCATCATCTACCCATGCCATAAAAATAACATAAGCCAGTGAAAGAAAGGTAGCACCGATAAAGAGACCAATCAGTCCAGCAGACATCATTCCACCTAAAGCACCTATTAAAACAATAGGCATCGGGGCTTCGACACCACGGCCAAGAAATATCGGCTTAAGCACATTATCAGCGAAGCCCGCAATAACAAAATAAATGGTAAAGACAATATTCATGGCCGAGGAGTCACCACTCCACCAAATATAGGCGAGCGTTGGAATTGTAAATATAATGGCTGGTAATTGAACAATACCCAAAACAAGAACAAGCATTGCGACAATGGCAGCACCAGGTAAATCAATAAAAATAAAACCAACACCGAAAATCAGCGCCTGTATAGCCGAAACACCAACAACACCCATAGCAACAGAACGAATTGTTGCCGTAGAAAGTTTATGTAAAGATGCCCCGGTTTTGTGACCCGCCAATCGATTAATAATTTTCAAAATCGCATCACTTCCCGATTGACCATAGGCCAGCATAATTCCTGCAAATATCATTGATAATAAGAATCGCATCAGTCCACCAGCTATACCTGCTGAAAACGCTAAAGCAGCTTTCGCAAAGCCTTCCAGTTGAGGTCGAAGCTTTTTGATTAATGTTGGCAGATCTTTTGCTGCTTGACTCCAGACGTTATAAACTTTTTTACCAACAAGCGGCCACTCTGCAACACTGGGCGATGGTGGTTTAACACTAATGGTTTCACTTGAATATAGAGTATGAGTTTCCTGAACAAAATCCATCAGGGAACTACTGAGTATGACAGTAGGAGCACCCAGAAATAGTAAACCACAAAAAACAAAGACAGTGGCTGCACGTCCCTGATGACCACCCATTTTAGTGGCTAATTTCTGATGCATTGGAAAAAATATCACGGCAAAAATCAAAGCCCATAACATGATCCCCATAAATGGATTAAAAATCTTCAGGCTCATGAAAACCAAAAAACCAACCAGCGCAACTCGAATTAAAATATCAGTGAGATCTTTTTTCATTATTTCCCTGACCTGACTTTTTTCTATTTCCATTGTTAAAACCTTTCTTGTGGTGCTTTAATTTTGAACAATATTTGTTTTTATTTTAGACTAGATATGCAAAAGTAGCACCACTTTAAATAATCTATAAATAACAATGATTTATGTAGGTATTAATTCTTTATATACACGTGAGTGTAAAAAAGCCTGACATTATAATGCGTGTCAATTACATTGCGCATGCTTGAGTGCTCTCATGACATATAAGAGTGTACTTAGGTAATTACAGTCAATGCAGTGAGTACAATTAAGAACGATTGATCACCTTTTGGTCTAAGCTGATAATTCTTATGATCAATCAGTCTTAGTAAGCGACCCAAGTTAATAATAAAGTTTAGTATAATTAGGTGGCCAGCCAAACCAGAGGAAAAATGCTGTTAAAACGCTCACGCACTCTAAAAGTGCAGTCAACTATAAAGACTTCAATTAACATGAATTCATTTAGGGCGTGCGTATGTGACTGTTTATCGTGAATCTCTCATTACTGAATTTTATTGAGAAAACGATTGTGCTCAAGCAAGACTTAGGTGGACAGGCGACTTACCTTGCGTGACGCCTAGAACTTATGGTAAACCTTTTATAAGGCAATGACGTTGTTGCCCAAATAGCATAAAGGATTAATATGACGATAGATAAGCAAACACTCGAGTCAAGCAATGATGGCATGCGCTACTTCTCAAATATAAAGGGTACGATGATTGAGTTGACTCACATCGCGATGACAACGGATGCCACTAACGCCATCCTCGCTGATATTGACGCTGAAATAGCATATACCATCCGCGATGCAAACTCAGGTGACGTGATTGCGAATATGATGGGTGCAAAACGTACTGGGAATATCGCGTATAACGGTGAGCATGTTAAAGATATGAATACGGACGAGCTTGCATACACCCCGCTTTACGTAGAGAACGATGGTGGTCTATATCAAGTGCAAACGCTTGCCTTAAAAGCAGCTCTCGTTAACGACATCATGGCGCAGCACGAAGACTTGGCACTTATCGACACCATTCAAGCGACGGAGCAAACCCCTGAGATATTTGTACTCGCCTCCACTCGACGCGGATACAAACCATAGTCTGCCTGTAACCGCAAACTTAGGCAAAACCTTAGCTAGTTAGCTGGGAGCCAAAACCGGACATAAGTTGAAGTTAACATCAGTGACAGACAGCTCCAAGAGATCAATGGTCAGTCGCGATTCATTTCAATCGCATGATCGCGTCAATTACAAAAAGTGAGCTTATTTTAAGCATCTATGCAGAAAGGTATTGTCACCTTTAACCTTTAATCTCTGCTTACAAAGCATTCATTAATATTATCTACTAAGGAATTTTGCCATCAAAACTGCAACACCAGAGCCTAAAACGAGATCTGCTGACTCCTCTCTTTGCAGTGGTTCGATTTTATCGCATATGGTTCGACTTGCTATACCTGCGTCAATGGGCATGTTGTTTAACACGCTATACAATCTAACTGACGTTTGGTTTGCGGGTTATTTATCAGCCGATGCACTGGCTGGCATGTCGATCGCCTCAAGCGTATTTTTCTTACTCTTGTCGATTGGTATTGGGATCCAGTCAGGTGCTTCAGCCATGATTGCTCCAGGTGCTGGACGAAACGACACAAGCGGAGTAAAAGACTGGGTAAATAATGTCTGTGGTATGGCCATTGGCTTTAGTGCGATATCATTTGCTATCGGTTATTTTACCGCTCAGCCTTTGGTTGTTTTACTTGGCGCAGAAGCTCATATCGAACCTTTGGCGATGGAGTATTTGTGGGTAACTTTGGCCGGCTCTGTTGGCTTTATCTTGTCGTTTGGTGCCGCAGGTGCTTTGATGGCCCTTAATGATACCAAATCAAATCGCAATGCTTTGGTCATCGGTTTTTTTGCTAACTTTATTTTAAATCCGTTTTTTACATTTACTCTGGGTCTGGGTGTCAGTGGCATTGCCTTGGCAACTGTCGTGATAAAGTTTGCGACGGCTTTTTACTTGTTGCGGGTGTTAGCTAAGCGCTTAGAGATACGTATCAGGCCCAGATTTGATTGGCCGCGACATAAGGCTTTATTGGGGCAAGTGCTGCCAGCAAGTTTTAATATGTTGACTATTGTCTTGGGCAGCTTCATTACAGTGGCTTTAATAGGTCAATTTGGCAGTGAACATGTTGCGGGTTACACCATTGGTTTACGTCTTGAGCAAGTACTTTTGTTGCCTGCGCTGGGCCTAAATAGCGCTGTTATGGCTATCGTAGGTCAAAATATGGGTGCGGGCAAACACGAACGTATCGCAGATGCGTTTCAAAAAAGTTTACTGATTGGGCTTGCCATGGCGGCGGTATCCATTCCGCTGATGTGGTTTTTATCCCCTTTTACCGTTGGCTTATTTACGGATAGCGAAAGCATCAAAAGTACAGGCATAACCTACCTTCGAATCGATACATTAGCGTTTTATGCTTATGTAGTGTTGTTTCAAAGCGTCGCGGTTCTGCAGGCCATTCAAAAGCCTATGTTCCCCTTATATTTTGGAATTGCGCGCCAACTTGTTATTCCAGGCTTGATTAATTATGTATTGATTATGGTGTACGATTTTCCGATGATATCAATGTTTTATACGATTGTAATTGTGGTTATGGTGAGTGCCGTTGTAGCCTATTTCTATACGAAGCATGAGATTGATTTACTGCCTGAACGTTGATGAATCAAATGTGTTGCATTGACCAATTAAATACATAGTAAGAATTCCAACCGATGGTGTCGGTGTCACCAAAGAGGCCTAGAGAACAACTTCGAGCGGTCTACCGACGTCCGCCATCCGGTATCGCAACATTGGTACACCCTTCGGTACTGCCTGCTTATAGGTGGTTACAAAAACGATGGTATCTAATCTTGTAAGTACATACTATATTTTGGGACGGCTTCATTAAATAGGGTTTTAGCTATTATCGTTATAATTTGTATCCCGCTATTGAATCGCTTAGTACCTTGCCATTTGCCTCTATATTACCAAAGATACTCGTCATATCACCAATCGCTTTCAACTCTCGGGTTGCCGCATCTAACACTTGATTTGCTTGCTGTGATATTTGTAAG
>JBLHOI010000177.1:0-5083 GCA_047621375.1 Glaciecola sp. | reverse complement strand
ATGTCACCACCCTAATGGTGATGCTATTGGTAAGTATGACTGGTGGGGGTAATTACTCCGCCGCGTAGCGGCTTCGTTCAACAAGTTGCTTAAACGGAAAAATAACAGTTGGCCATCGCTTCGCGATTATAGCTAACCATTATTTTCCGCACTTCGCTTTACTTTAAGTAATGCTAAACGTCCTTATTGAGGCATAAGCTCTAAGCCGTTTATGTCCATCAATGGCTTAGGATGATAGCTCTAAGCCGTGTGAATAAGCCGAAACAGCCCCGTTTTAAGTTAGGGTAGTTACTCACTTACAATTTATTCATATCGGTTTGCCATATATCAGCTTATGCGAATAACGTAAGTCGTTTCTTACATCTAATAATTTTTAAGAATGAATCGAAATCGGTGGCTAGTAAATCTCGATTAGATTTATAATCACTTTAACTCGATTCTATCCCATTGTTTGTCAATGTAATGACTTACTCATAAACGGTTATTGTTACTTGGGTATTTAAATAATATTTTGCTAAGTCAACACATCAGAAAGGCAATTCACTAACTCAGCACATTTTTGGGAAAAAGCGCGTCAGTGACCTTGCTAATTTAGCACCCCAATAATTAACAGAGGTATAGCAAAGCCACTTAGTTAAACATCCCGGTTTGATGACGAGGGTCATTCACTAATATTTAAAATACCCACAAGTTATCATTTGTTCATTTCAGTCTTTATTTGTAGCATTCTCTTTTTAAGCTCTTTCTGAATAATATTTACGGTATAAGGGGTCATTGCCTTCCACTGTTGACATTCTTTTCTCGTTCTACCGCATCCCAAACACCAACCCTTGGTGCTTGAGAAATCACATGCATCGATGCAAGGGCTTTTTTTATTTTTCATTTATTCCATCTCACCTTAATTCACGAGTGCTCAAACTTACACGTTATCAAAGCCTAAGTAATACTTTTTCAACGCTGGATTCAAGTACTCGAAGATGGTTAAACTCTTCGAATAAGCGTTGTTCTAAGTTTTTAAAATTCAGCGGCAGTGTACGCTGACAAATACCATAGCTATTTCCCAGTGTCTTATATCCCTTCCAGCTCTTTATGCGTTCTCCCTCTAGCTCCATAAATTGACGAATGAATTTAGACTGAGAAGGACAGTCCTCTTCAACATGCATACATACAGGGAACAACTTTTGCTTAATCTGTGGCGCTTCGATAAACGTCTCAAAGTGAATCCCACCTTGATTATGATTGAACCAATTCAGTTTGTAGAGTTGAAGATAATTCCCACGATTATAAATTTTCCAGTCGTCATCAAACCAATTTGCCTGTTGGAGCATTTTCTCAAGATTGCGAAATACGCATTTAATGTCTTTCATAAATTCTACTCTTATCAATTACGTCGAAAATTCACACGAAACCCTATAGTCAAACACCATCTAAGTACTTTCTGTTGGGTTCTCGGCCTTAATACCAGACAGAAAGTACTGCGTCTGGATAGAACTTTTCAGCTAACGGGTTTACACGTTTAGATTTAACGCGCGTTATTTAAGGTTGTTTACGCCAGACATGGTATAAAACAAACAGGCCACCGAGTGCCGCAGTGACAATCCCCACCGGCAATTCTTGCGGGGCCAAAATAGTTCGGCTTATCAGATCACCAAACAGCAACATTACCGCGCCCCAAAGTGCTATTAGGGGGAGCGCCCGCTTATGGATTACACCCGAAAAAGGACGAACAAGGTGCGGCACCATAAGTCCAATAAAACCAACAACACCAGTGAGTGACACAATAGCTGCTGTGCAAAAGGCGCAGCAGAGAAAGATCTCACTTTGCAACCGATGAACATTAATACCCAGTGAACGAGTTGTCTGTTCGCTGACCAATAAAGTATCGAGTTCACGATAGCGTTTGGCTATCAACACAATAAGGCAAAGTACACCCACCGCTGCAAATATCAGATTGTCCCAACGAGCAAGCCCTAAGCCGCCCATCGTCCAAAACAAGATAGAACTTGCCGCTCGCTGATCGCCCGAATAAATCAGAAAGCTAGTAATAGCACCAAACAAAAATGAGATGGCTAAACCGCATAATATAAGGTTGTTGTTGCCTTGTTTTTTTTGCATTGAAAAAAGCACCAATACAGCGGTGGCTGACACTATACCGCCGGTGAATGCGGCAATAGGAAGAGACCAAACTCCGAGTGCGTCCCCTAGTTGAGTAATGATCAACACCGCACCCGCAGAAGCGCCGGAGGACAATCCAAACAAGAAGGGATCGGCCAAGTCATTTCTGGTTGAGGTCTGGAGTAACGCGCCTACCATGGCAAGCCCCGAACCGGCAATGACGGCCAACAATGCTCTGGGCAACCTAAGATCTATCAGTATTCGGCTGGTCATATTCACTTCCTCATCATTAAAGGAACGTAACCCTGTTAGCACTTCCTTCAAAGACAAAGGGACAGACCCAAATTGTAAACTCAAAATAAAAGCGAGCAGCATTGCAGCAATACCAACTAACCATGCCATTCGATATTTGTTAAGTATCATAAACAGTCACTACCTTCTCTCTTATTTAAGAATAAACGCATTCGCGAGCTTCTCAATAGCGCCTATATTGGCAGGTCCTGGTGTAAGCTGCTCATATCGTAGCTTGACATAACGGCCTGACATCACCGCATTGGAATGCTTCATTAATGGATGCTGCTCAAGAAAATGTTGAAGTGAATCGGCACCACTTGCTGTTTGATAGTCGAGAAGGATAATGAAATCAGGATTTTCACGCGCTACGTTTTCCCATGAGGTTCTTCCCCAACTGGTTTCCATGTTGCCAGTGATACTCAGGCCACCCGCTGCTTCTATAATGGCATTTGGCATCGCGTATTTACCCGCCGTGAAAGGTTTGTCTTCTCCAGAGTCATACAGAAAAACTTTTGGTGGGGTATTAGTGTTGCTCGTGCTATTTTGTTTTTCTGTTACTTTTTGCACTCTCGCTTTCCAACCTTTTATTAAAGCTTCAGCTTCTGATTGTTTATCAAAAATAACTCCTAACTTTTTGATGTCATCGTAAAGCAATGCCATGCTGGCACTTTTTTTACTTGTTTGAGTATGAATGCAGCTTTCCGATAGCACTAAGGTGTTGATGCCGTATGGCGTGAGTGTTTGTGGCGTAACTTCACCGCCGACTTTCATTCCATAATTCCACCCAGCAAAAAAGAAATCTGTCTCTACAGAAATGAGTCTTTCCAACGATGGATATTTTGGGGCCAGCTCAGGGATATCTCCCAAGCTTTCCTTGAATGATGCCGACATTTTATACCAGCCTGTAATTCCAGTAACACCGACCATGTTTTCCTGAAGGCCAAGCGCAAACGCCATCTCACTCATATTAATATCGTGAACCACTGCACGAATAGGACGTTTGTCAATTGTCAGCGGCCTACCGCAATTATCAACGGTGACAGGGTATTGGGTATTAGTCTCGGTCGCGTTAGCGTTAGCGACAGAAAGTGGTAAAGCAAATAACAGAGTGGGAATCAAAGACCACTTCATTGGGCGGTTCCTATTAAAGATAAATGGTTGTGAGGTGATGCAGCTTCAAAATGATGAATCGTGCTATGCATCTGAGGATGGCTAAACGGAATAACCCGCAGTCCAAAAACAGGTGTCATGAAATCGTCTCGCATAAGAATATCGGGCGGCGCAAAGGCCACCATTCTTTGCTCAGACATCAAAAGAACATTGTCAGCGAAAGGCGTTACTAGAGGTAAATCATGCAGTACGACAACAGATGCAATACCTCGATGTTTGATGAGTTTCAGGAGTTCGAGGCGAGCAAGTGGATCTAGATGATTAGTAGGCTCATCTAAAAGAAGGAGTCTGGGCTCCTGAGAAAATGCCCGTGCAATACTTGCTCGCTGTTGTTCTCCGCCAGAAAGTTCACCAAAATATCGATGACTTTTGTGTGAGAGGCCAACATCTTCAATCGCTTGCTTAACGGCTCTATCATGCTCTTGCTTACTACAGCAGAACATATGTGGCACACGGCCCAGAAAAACATACTCGCTGACACTCATGCGCGGATCAACATGCTCATGCTGTGCGACCACTGCGACTATTTTAGCAATTTGCTGTCTTGCTAGGAACTCTACTCTGCGGCCAAATATCTTAAGCTCGCCAGATACCGTTTGGTACTCTCCCGTAATACCTTTCAGTAAACTGGATTTTCCACTGCCATTTGGACCAATAATGGCGACACACTCACCTTCAAAGACATCAAACGAGATATCTGACACAGCCCGCCAATTAGCGGGACCATCAGCGCATAGACTTTGTACCGACAATACAGGTTTATTCAATTCTTTCATTGGAGGAGCCAAATATACAATTAATTGTTATGTTATAACATAACATAACATAACATAACAATTAATTGTATCAGTTGTCAATTACAGAACTAAATAAGAAAGACATAATTCGTTTCAGGCTGATCCTAAATGACCTGCACTTCCTATAGTGGCAGACTAAACTTACCCCCTTAGGTAGCTGATTTCAGTTCATAAGTGAAGTAGCTAAGTTGACATCGACCGCAATAAAATTATTCATGCTGGTACACCACTTCATGACGAATTACAAACTGTGAACTGGCTTTTAGGAACAAATGATACTCACGGGTTATATAAGAAATATGGCTTTGCCAAAGTCGAAGATCCTAATCGTTTTATGAGAAAGCGAGCAGACTGAAAAATTACGATAGGGTGGAGACATCCTGTTTGCGTTATATTTTTTGTAATGTGAACTATTCACTTTGAAGCATAAACTCTAAGCCATTTATGCCCCAAAATAAGTTAGAGCTTCAGTTCACATACGATATGTTCACATCTATTCGCCATACATTTTTTCATGTAAAACGTGGTCGCAATTTACTACATCAAAGTTGCTCATCGATATTGACCACTCAGTCTTAAGTACTCCTATGTATTAAATACAATGTACTGTAAGTTACCTATTTAGGAGTGTTTGTTATTACCTGCAGGAGCAGTACCCATGGTGAGTGTCGAAGAGCATTATGAAAGCTTATTATCTGATGTGTATA
>JBLHOI010000176.1:0-5095 GCA_047621375.1 Glaciecola sp. | reverse complement strand
AAACCAGAAAATATAAAGTGCCAATCGAATTTAAAAAAACGCTGTATACTCTGCGAATAGCAATATCATAGATTAAAATTTGAGTGCGCAGAAGTCGATATAGACGGTCGCTAAAATAGTGCATAAAAAGCAGTGTATAAAGGTCTAGGCAAAGTGATTTAAGCTGACGCCTTCTACCCTTTGCTTAGTAAACGCTTTTCGTTGAGTTCAGATTTAAAAGGAAAAATAGTAATGAAATATTCCCCCCTTGGCAGTTCAGGCTTGTCTGTATCTCGTGTGTGTTTAGGAAGCATGACATGGGGTATACAAAACACACAGGCTGACGCAGATGAACAAATCGAATATGCAATAGCGCGTGGTGTTAACTTCATTGACACCGCAGAAATGTATCCAGTTCCTCCTTCAGAAGAAACCTATGGCGATACCGAGCGTTGCATAGGAAACTGGTTATCACGTAATCCTGAACAGCGTGAAAAACTGATTATTGCGACAAAAATTGCAGGCCCCGGTCTTTCCTACATTCGTGGCAACTCGATTATTAGTAGCGTAACTATTGGGCAGGCAATCGATGACTCCCTAGCTCGATTACAAACTAATTACATAGATGTGTATCAGTTGCATTGGCCAAATAGAATATCCCCACATTTCGGCAAGCAATGGCCTAATCATGTTAAGGCTACTGAGCAAAATGTAAAAGCTGAAAAGAAGCGTATGCGAGATATTGTTTTAGGATTAGGTAAAGCCCTTGAAAGTGGAAAAATAAGACATTGGGGATTATCAGACGATACGACGTGGGGCATTCATACTTATTTAAACCTGTGTGATGAGTTAGGCGTGGCTAAACCGGTTTCAATTCAAAACGAATTTAGTCTACTGCATATTAAAGACTGGCCATATCTCATTGAGTCTTGTGTCTTTGAAAAAGTCGCTTATTTACCTTGGTCTCCTTTATCGAGCGGCATGTTGTCGGGCAAATATATTGGTGGTGCAAGACCCCAAGGTAGCCGTTGGACTATGATCCAACGTCAAGGTTTATTCCGTGACACGGCCTATTCAGATAAAGCGGTTATTGCTTATTGTGATTTAGCAACAAAGCATGGAATGGCACCAAGCAAGATGGCACTGGCTTGGTGTGACCAAGTCGACGGTGTTACATCCACCATCATCGGAGCGACCAACATGGCGCAATTGAAGGAGAATATAGATGCTTTTGATTCATCGCTATCTGTTGCATGTTTAACTGATATTGAAGCTGTATTGAAACAATTTACGGCACCATTCTGAGGTCGGTAATTACCAATTTGTTAAAATAAGGCCAACTTTCTACTTTATTAGAGATAGATTTATTGATGAATCTTACCCTAATTTTTCTATGAGTCAGCCTCCTCTTACCTAAAGTATGGTGTTCTTAAGGTAATGTTGATTTTTTAGACAACTTGCACTAGCTTAACCTATCGACTGTTGAAAGCATGTTTACCTCGATAATTTGCTTAGGTAGTTGAGCAATTTTTGCGAAGGCGCTACCCATTATTGCGGAGTTAGTTCCAACTTCTTTTGGGATACCCTTTACATGATTAAAATGTGTCGTGTTATTTGCGGATCATACCAAAGTATTATTTTTGTTTGTCTATATAGGTATACTGTTAGCACAGGAGTAACATTTTTTTAGAACGTTAAAACGGAGACAATGCAATGTCGGCCAAAAAACTTTATCCAGTGCCTGAATCATATAAAAAAGACACGTTGCTGACGCCTGAGCAATATAACGCGATGTACGAAAAATCAGTGAATGATCCTGACGCTTTTTGGTCTGAACAGATGACTCAAATTGATTGGTATAAAACCCCCACAATCATTAAAAATACAACGTTCGATGCAGAAGAGCTGTCAATTAAATGGTTTGAAGATGGCGAATTGAATGTAAGCTACAATTGTATTGACCGTCATTTAGCAACACGTGCTAAAAAGACCGCTTTGTTTTGGGAAGGTGACAACCCCAATGATAGTCAAAAGGTATCTTATCAAGAGCTTCATTACGAAGTGTGTAAACTTGCAAATGGTTTAAAGAAACTGGGCGTCAAAAAGGGCGACCGCGTCGCACTTTATATGCCAATGGTTCCTCACGCTGCTTATGCGATGTTGGCTTGCGCCCGAATTGGCGCTATTCATTCTGTTATTTTTGGTGGGTTTTCACCTAATGCGATTGCTGATCGTATTAATGATAGCCAGGCTAAAGTGGTCATTACCTGTGACGAAGGTCGCAGAGCAGGGCGCTCGGTGCCGCTAAAAGCAAATGTTGACAAGGCATTATCCAATGGTGCTTGCCCTTCAATTACCGCTGTTGTAGTGCATCAGTTAACCGGTGGCGACGTAGAAAGAAACGATGTTGACGTTTGGTGGCATGACCTAATTGACGATTGCTCGGCCCAGTGTGAGCCAGAAGTAATGAATGCTGAAGATCCACTCTTTATTTTATATACATCGGGTTCTACGGGTCAACCCAAAGGGGTTGTTCACACAACTGGTGGTTATCTTCTATATACAACCATGACATTCAAATATGCATTTGATTATCGCGAGGATGATATCTTTTGGTGCTCAGCCGATGTTGGTTGGATTACAGGTCATAGTTATATTGTTTACGGTCCACTATCTAATGGCGCTTCACAAATATTTTTTGAAGGTGTGCCCACTTATCCTGATGTACGTCGTATGGCGCAGATTGTTGAAAAATACAAAGCCACTACATTGTATACAGCGCCAACAGCAATACGTGCTTTAATGGCACATGGTGACAAACCTGTGGAGGGTTGTGATTTATCTTCATTACGTATCCTTGGTTCTGTTGGAGAGCCCATTAACCCTGAAGCCTGGGACTGGTATTACCGGACTATTGGACAAAGTAGGTGTCCGATTATTGATACTTGGTGGCAGACTGAAACCGGCGGCATTATGATTATGCCGTTGCCAACAGTACATGACTTAAAACCGGGTTCAGCAACGCGTCCGATGTTTGGTATTGTGCCTGCATTATTTGATGCCGAAGGAAATGAGTTAGAAGGCGTCGCGGAAGGTAACTTGGTGATCAAAGAGAGCTGGCCGAGCCAAGCGAGAACAGTATACGGTGATCACAAGCGCTTCATTGAAACCTATTTTAGTGCTTACCCAAATGTGTATTTCACAGGCGATGGTTGTCGTCGTGACGCAGATGATTACTTTTGGATTACAGGAAGAGTAGATGATGTACTCAACGTATCGGGTCACAGACTAGGAACAGCCGAAATTGAAAGTGCATTAGTAGCGCATCCTGATGTGGCAGAAGCAGCAGTTGTCGGTTATCCTCACGATATAAAGGGCCAAGGCATTTATGTTTATATAACACCGAATGAAGGCATTGAGGTAAACGATGAACTGACGGCGGAAATACGCAAGTGGGTTCGCAACGAGTTAAGCCCAATTGCTACTCCTGATATAATCCAGTGGTCTAAGGGATTACCAAAAACGAGATCAGGAAAAATTATGCGTCGAATCCTACGTAAGATTGCAGCAAATGAGCATGAAAATTTAGGTGATACATCAACATTGGCAGATCCATCGGTTGTTGATAAACTTATCGTGGAGCGATTGAATAAATAAAGGAATTTGTATGGTAAATCTACTCATCGCAGACGATCATCCTCTCTACCGAGATGCCCTGAAAGGGGCATTGAAGATGGCATTTAGTGATCTGAATATACTTGAGTCGGGCAGTTTAAATGAAACGGTAAAAGTATTGCATGAGCACGATATTGACTTACTCTTACTCGATTTACACATGCCCGGAAGTAACGATTTATTTGGATTATTACATATTCAAAAAACATTTCCTGATATTCCTATTGCTGTTGTCTCTGGCACAGAGGACGCTTCTTTAATCTCTAAAGTAGTTGGTGTAGGCGCAATGGGTTTTATCCCAAAAACAGCAAGCGCACAGAATATCAGTGACGCCGTAAACGCAATGTTAGCTGGTGATGTTTGGGTGCCGGAGAACGTTAGGCAAAAAATTGAGCATGTGGACGAACATTTTTCTGAATTAGCTGAAAATGTTGCCAGCCTGACACCCGCGCAATATAAAGTGTTGTGTTACATGCGAGATGGTTTACTCAATAAACAAATTGGGTACAATTTGCAAATTGCTGAGGCCACAGTAAAAGCTCATGTGACTGCCATATTTAGAAAGCTAGGTATTAACAATCGCACACAAGCTGTTTTGATAGCGAGTGAGTTACAGCTGGAACGTCCACCTAAATAGCAAATAGATGCTAACGACATTGTATCAATCAAGCTTTTCTAATGTCGTGAATACAAACTGACCTTTTTCATTTATTTCTCGACTACATTCACCCGCAAAATACAGATAATTGAGGTGTGAAAACGCTTCGGCGACTGCAAAAAACATATTATGTGGGTTGAGCTCACGTTTAAATAATACAGGTAAACAATCGTTAATGGTTTTTGCTTGTTGACAATATTCACGCAAACTACAAAGGTGGGCGTGGTGATGCTCAATTAGTTCTTTTACGCGCGTATGCAAACCATGAAAGGGTTGTTTATGCGATGGCAATACGAGGGTATTTGATGGCAACGTTAAAAATTGCGGTAACGTACTTAAATACATATCCAATGAATTCGCGTTAGGCTCAGTGCTATAAACGCCGATATTCGGTGAAATACCGGGTAATACATGATCACCAGAAATTAGCACTCCTCTTCGTTCGCTATACAAACAAACATGTTCAGGAGAATGTCCTCGTCCAATCATAATCTGCCATTGGTCATCACCAATGCGAATAGAATCGCCTTCTTTCAAACATTGAAATTGGAGTGGAATTGGTCGAATTACCTGACCAACCCCTTTGTTTTCTTTGCGGTTACTTTTTGCTTTTGCTACATATTCCTCTGACATACCACAACGCACCAGATACTCGTCATCCTGCCAGTCTGAAGCGCCTCTGCTGCCGGCAGATAATGCCCTTGCAACGAAGTATTCAGAGTGACTCATATATAATGGAACTCTGAATTTTTCAACTAGATAACCAGCCATTCCTATATGATC
>JBLHOI010000175.1:0-5101 GCA_047621375.1 Glaciecola sp. | reverse complement strand
GCTCATTTCCTGGGATAGTCAGTAAGCGCGGCTTGATACCGGTGGCCATTACCACTTCTTGAAAACCCTCCAGTTTGAGTATCTCTGCGGTAACGCGAGTGTTTAAATGAAGTTTAACGCCAGTCACTTGTATACGTCTGTTGTAGTATCGAAGCGTTTCGTGAAACTCCTCCTTACCGGGTATTTGTTTCGCATAGTTGAATTGACCACCAATTTCATTTGCTTGTTCAAACAAGTGCACTTCATGTCCGCGTGCGGCGGCATAAGTCGAGAAAGCTAATCCTGCGGGGCCTGCACCTACAACAGCAAGCTTTTTAGGGACAGCAACCGACTTGAAGATAAGTTCTGTTTCATAACAAGCCTGGGGATTTACCAAGCAACTCGCGCGCTTTTGCTCAAAGGCATGGTCAAGGCATGCTTGGTTACAGGCAATGCAGGTATTAATCTGGTCTGACTCGTTGCGCATGGCTTTCGCTACAAAATCGGGGTCCGCTAAAAAGGGGCGTGCCATAGAAACCATATCCGCATGGCCTTGGGCTAGCACAGATTCTGCAACTTCAGGTGTATTAATTCGGTTAGTAGTAATCAGCGGAAGACTCACTTCAGCTTTCATCCGCTGCGTTATCCAGGTAAAAGCAGCACGCGGCACCGATGTTGTAATGGTCGGCACTCTAGCTTCATGCCAACCAATGCCGGTGTTGATCAGTGTCGCACCCGCTTTCTCTATTTCTTTGGCCAGGTAGACGATCTCATCCCATAGTGCACCACCTTCGACTAAATCTAGCATCGATAGGCGATAAATAATAATAAACTCAAGGCCTATTTTCTCGCGAGTTTGTTTAACTATTTCAATTGCAAGACGCGCTCTATTTTCTAAGTTACCACCGAATTCGTCGCTACGTTGATTTGTGCGCTCGCAAAAGAATTGATTAATTAAATAACCTTCTGAGCCCATAATCTCTACGCCGTCGTAACCTGCACTTTTTGCATAGTTTGCACAATCGACGTAATCTTGTATTGTGTTGCGCACGCCTTTTGTGGATAGTGCCCTAGGTTTAAAAGGCGTTATCGGTGATTTTATCCCTGAAGCAGAAACCGCCATAGGATGATATCCATAACGTCCAGAGTGTAAAATTTGCATACATATTTTACCTCCTTCTCTGTGCACGGCATCGGTGATTACACGGTGCTTTTTGGCATGCCGCGAGCTACTCATTCGTCCAGCAAAGGGGGCTACCCAGCCAGCGATGTTGGGGGCGATCCCTCCTGTAACAATAAGGCCTACACCACCTCTTGCCCGCTCAGCATAAAAAGCGGCTAGCTTGTCAAAACCCCCTTTTTCTTCTTCTAAACCTAAATGCATTGAGCCCATTAAGGTACGATTTTTTAATGTAGTAAAGCCCAAATTGAGGGGCTCAAGCAAGTGTGGAAAAGGAGAGTTTGTGGCCGTAAAATCTGTTGTCATGATGCTGCCTAAAATCTAAGTTAACAAAAAAGGGGGAGTTTCACTTTTTTGGCAATAAATATTGAATCGTCTTATCTTACATCATTAAAACGGATTAATAGTATAGCCGTCTTGCTGCAAAAGTGCATGTGCGGTCATCGCTGAAAGTTCTATTTCAACCCCTTCAACAAGTTGCTTAATGTCAATTTCATAAGCAGCGGCGGCTTGACCGCATAAAATGACTCGTACGTTATTATTCATTAGTGCTTGCGGTAATGCTTTTATCGAATATATCGAGGAAACCTTCTGCTCAGCGCGAAACGACGTCCATGGGCAGTTCACTGCAAGTTATTTCCTACTTATATATGGCACTCAATAATTTATAATTTCAGATTTTAATTAGAATACCAATATAAAGTAACAGGATGTGCGCTCTGCAAGTTTTACAAATTAATCGCCGCCGTTTCTAATAATCGCAATACAATAAAAAATCATATCCATAGGCTTAAGTTAGCACTGATCAAATAAATTCTAACAGTTCGTCAAGTTGATGGATTTCAACGTTTGGAAGCACTTGAACGGGCTCTTTATCAATTTCCATGGGTCTGTCGCAAGCATGCCATGCGCTGGAGAAACCAGCATTAGTTGCACCCCAGACATCCTTCTCTACATTGTCGCCAACGTGCAAAATACTGCTACGGCTCATGTTGAGATAAGCAGCTGCTTGATCAAACATATGGGCATGCGGTTTCATTGGGCTCTTACGACTGGCTTTGAATGTACGCTGAAAATAGTCATCTATCCCAATTTGTTGGGTATTTACATTGCCGTTAGTAATAGCAACTAAAGGTAGGTGTTCTGCTAGTTTTGCCAGTAACTTGCATTGATTTTCACCCACTTTAAAATTACTACGCTCAAAGTAAAACCAATCAAAACATGTTTGTATTGCGTCGGCGAGTACTTTACCGCGGTAACCCGACTCCTCTAGTCCCTTGGCTAAGATTATTCGGCGTAAGTCGCCCATATCTGAGAACAACTCGGGATCGTTGCGTAATGCTTGTTGTTTATATTGTTGCCAATCGGCTTTACTAAGATGAGACGAATTTGGATATTCCTTGGCAATAAAATTCAATAAGCCTTTTTCAGCTTCAATAATATAGGGCCAATTATCGTATAAGGTGTCATCCAAATCGAAGGTCATAGCACTAATTTTAGGAGTGGGTTTGTAAATAATCACTTCTTCTTCGCCCTTGGGTGTGCTTTGTCATAAATTTGAGAAAGATGCTGAAAGTTAAGGTGAGTATAGATTTGAGTCGTAGATAGGTTAGCGTGCCCTAATAATTCTTGAACACCTCGTAAATCATTACTGGATTCTAATACATGAGTTGCGAATGAATGGCGCAATGTGTGCGGACTAATTTGTTGATATAGGGTTTGTTTTTTAGCCCAATGGTCGAGTCTATTCTGTACTTGTCGGTTTGAAATTCGAGTTTTTCGCTTAGATAAAAAGAGGGCTTGTTGGTCTGCTGAGGCTAATAGTTTATTGCGTTCAGCCAACCACAAGTTAACCGCAATTTTAGCCTGACGACCCAATGGTAGGCGTCGCTCCTTATTACCTTTACCAATAACTCTGACTTCATCACCGGCTAAAATATCTTTCAATTCAAGCCCCGTCAATTCTGATAAACGCATTCCGCAGCCATACAACAATTCGAACATCGCTTTGTCTCGAACATCCAAAAATCCGGTCGTATTGAAGTTGAGTAAACTGCTCATTTCATCGACATTCAATTGTTTAGGTAAGGGCTTTGATTGCTTTAAGGACTGGATCGCAGCGACAGGATTGTTACTTAGATAGTCCTTTGTGACCATAAATTCACAGAAGTTTCGCAACACACTGAGCCGTAAATTGATGGTGCGAGTGGACAGTTTTGCTTTACTGCAGTGCATCAACATCATTTTTATATGATCAGGGGAAAGCTCTGTCCAATCGTTGATGTTGAGGTCGTTTAAGGCACTTAGTATTTGACGTTGATAATTTTTACACGTCAGTTCGGAAAGTTGGCGTTCAACACGAATGTGATGAATAAAGTCGACAACCCAAGAGCCCAATTGAGGAGTGACTATTTGCGTTTCAGCCAAGTCATCAAACAAAATTAGTCTTTCCTAATAATGAAGTAGATTAGGCATTGATACATTCAGGAACTCCTGAAGTTGCTTTATTAATAGCGTGTCCATGTCGGGAGTAAAATGAATGGGATCGGCACTACCAATAGCTAATATACCTAGGTCGCGTTTATCGCCTAAGAGCACTAGAGCGACTGATTCAGCAATTCCATCGCCAAACAAAAGTTGCTTTTCATGCTGACTCAGACGACCAAAAAAGAAATCTGAATCTTTAAAGCGTTTTTCCATAAACAAACGTTGCTGAATTTCAGGTAAAGCAAAAAGACCTTTAAAAGGTTTGATCGTAGCGGCTGACATATCGAGTTCATCTTGCAAGGTTTCTTCTACAATGTACTGCATTTGAGCAAACTCAGTGCAGCGCAACAAACGCAGATTTAGGTTAGCATATACACGATAAATCTCTTCATTTTGCCTAGCAATTGAAATGAGCTGGCTAAGTTTGAAACTGAGTTGACGGACTTTTTTGCGAAGCTGACTACCCTGCAGCTCAACCAGCGACACGGTGCCTTTTTGCTTGTGCGGCACTTGGACTCTTTCAGCAACATCCGGATTTTTGACAAAGAAGTCTTTGTTACTAAGAATATATTCGCGCACCTCAGCTTCCGTGACTGCCTCTGAAGCATAGTCAAGTGCTAGCGTTTGCGCGGTATTTCCCTTAACACTTGATTTGTTCATAGCGTTATTTGTCCGTCATAAATGTGTTCCGCGGGGCCTGTCATTTTAAGTAGACTGTCTTCCCCTTGCCATTTTATGTTCAGCTTACCACCAGGAAGCGTGACATTCACTTCTTTATCTAGTTTGTCTTGCATAATACCGATTGCAACTGCTGCACAAGCGCCGCTACCGCAGGCTAAAGTCTCTCCGCTGCCGCGCTCAAACACACGGAGTTTTATCTCGCTGCGACTAATAACTTGCATAAAACCAACATTCACGCCTTCTGGAAAACGCTCGTTATTACCAATTATGCTGCCAATGCCTGGCACATCATAATTATCTACATCGTCGACTTCGAGCAGGCAGTGTGGGTTTCCCATAGAAACAACACCGCAGAAAAAAGTGCGTTCCTGATCACGGATGATATAGATATTTTCTTGTTTGTTGGCCTTAAAGGGAATGCGTTCAGGAGTGAATACAGGACATCCCATATTGACCGAAACATTACCGTCTTTTTCAATGTACAACACCATGCGACCGGCTTTGGTACTGACAATGATTTTATTGCGGTTGATTAAGCCTTTTTGCTTCACAAATTTAGCAAAACAACGCGCCCCATTGCCGCATTGAGATACTTCTGATCCGTCTGCGTTGTAAATGCGATAATGAAAATCTTGGTCTGGATCGTACGGTGGCTCGACAATGAGCAGTTGATCGAAACCAATGCCAAAATTACGATCAGCAAGCCGCTGGATCTTCTCCTTCGAGAAAAACACATTTTGGGTAACGTTATCGACAATTACAAAATCGTTGCCA
>JBLHOI010000174.1:0-5125 GCA_047621375.1 Glaciecola sp. | reverse complement strand
CGGAAATAATCATTTACAATTCACATTATAAAATTACTATTTTGGAGACCCTGTGTCAGATAAGTATTCAACAGTAGAATCACAAGCAAGTTACGGTATCGGTTATCAAATGGGCGAGCAACTTGCATCTAACCCTTTTGACGGGCTAGACGTGGAAACAGTATTAACTGGCCTAACCGACGGCTTTAGCCGTGCCCAGTCACAAGTAGATAATAACGATTTGCGTGCGGCGTTTACCGAAATTCATGAACGTATGCAAGCTGCCAAGCAGGAACAATTTGCAGGCGCCGTCGAAGAAGGCATTAAGTTCTTAGAAGAAAATGGCCAACGCGAAGGAATTGTTACGACTGAATCTGGTTTGCAGTATGAAATATTAACTGTGGGCAATGGTGACATGCCGACATCTGCATCAACAGTGCGCACTAATTATCACGGTACGCTTATTAATGGAGAGGTTTTCGATAGTTCATATGAACGCGGCCAACCAGCTGAATTTCCAGTAGGTGGGGTTATTAAAGGGTGGACTGAGGCGCTAACAATGATGCCCGTTGGCTCAAAATGGCGTTTATATGTACCGCATGACCTAGCTTACGGTGAGCAAGGTGCTGGTGGCGCAATAGGTCCATTTAGCACACTAATATTTGACATTGAATTGTTAGATATTGTTGGGTAACTATCGCTAATTAGTGATGTATTGAATTTCAATCGCTTTATAAATAATGAAGCTGTTTATGTTAAAAAAAGGAAGCAAATTTGCTTCCTTTTTTTGTAGGATGAACAACGACCAAAGCCTAATTAGACTTAAACCTCTGCTCGACTGTTTTGAGTTTCTGATAATTAATCCCATCACACGAACAAAGAACTCAAGCATTTTTCATCTTCTTCCATCGTTCTTTACAGTTAATTGTTATTAATTAGAACGCTATCGAAAAAAAATCGTATCTATTTTTGAGTAAAAAAGAGCTCATACGCATTAAATTACCTTAAATCTGCCCGATAATAGAAAAAATAGGTTGATATAAAGCTATTTATTTATTCAATAATAAAAAATTTACTTGCCATACATAACATTAAATCGATATTTATTTGCTTTTTACCCCTAAAATAGTTAATAATATAGTTAGACATCTAATTAATTGAGTTCGATTTAAATATTATGGTTACGAAAAAAGGTCACACCACAGCGATGACCCAATTCACAAAGTGCAACACGACTGTTCAATCTGCATATATGCATTCCCCTGCATTTGGTGGCGCACACTCCCCAACGTGACTGTTTAAAAAATAAGATGCCCTAATTCTTGTGGCATCAAAAATTCCATTGAGTTTTTTCTAGGTTGTTGGACTTTTCCAATTACCTTGCCGCAATCTCGGCATGGATGAACTCGTTCATTATTTTCATAAAATAGCAGCATCTTCAAAGCGGACGCTGCTCTACAAAAAAGAGTTATTAATTTTGGAAACACAAACGAGTTTGGTTGGCTGGAAAAGAATTGTTATAAAAGTGGGTAGTGCGCTAATTGCGCCTAATCAAAATGGGTGCAGTAGTCACTATTTACTCGGTATTGCGCAATTTGTCGTGCGCTGCAAGTCAATGGGAATTGAAGTGGTGTTGGTATCATCAGGTTCGGTTGCTGCGGGAGCACACTTTTTTAAAGAACAAGAACCAGGCATTAAGCCGTCAATAGCGGTTAAAAAAGCGATGGCTGCAGCTGGTCAAATGGAGATGATGGCAACTTGGGATAAGTTATTTGACTTCCCAACAGCCCAAATCCTAGTTACACATGGCGACCTGAGGGACCGTGAGCGTTACGTCAGCATTAAAGATACGATTTTCAGTTTACTTGAAAACGGAATACTGCCTATTTTAAACGAAAACGACACCGTGACTACCGACAAACTCAAAGTTGGTGACAATGACAACTTGTCAGCGATGGTGGCAGCAGCAGCAGATGCAGACACTCTGATCATCTGCTCTGACGTGGACGGCCTTTATGATAGCAATCCGCATGGTAACCCTGATGCTAAATTAATTTCGAGTGTCCCTAATATTACCGACGAAATTTTTGCAATGGCGGGTGGAGCAACAAGTTCAGTAGGTACCGGCGGCATGAAAACTAAAATACAAGCAGCTGAGAAAGCAGTAGCTCATGGTATTGATACCTATATTGTTAATGGCTTCACTGTGCAAACGTTCAACACTTTGTTAAATGGTAAAAACCCTGGTACTCGCTTCGCGCCAGATAAAAAGCCGATGAATGACCATCTGCATTGGATGACGCATACGTCAACTGCACAAGGTGAACTTGTGGTGAAAAATGATTTTGATACTGAACTGGACGGTGACAGTGAGCAACTCACTAGCGCCGAAATTATTGCAGTAAACGGCGATTTTGCAGTCGGCGATACCATTTTGGTAAGAAAAGACGACGGCACAAGACTAGCAAAAGCTAAGTCAAATTATAGTAGTTGTTTGTTAAGTTTCATCACAGAACAGGATGATCAAGCTTTTGCCAGTAAGTTTGAAGATACCACTGGCCCAATAATATCAGATAGTAATATAGCCCTACTGGAGGACGAATGAGTTTAATTAAAGATTTATCACGAAAAGCAGCAGAAGCAGCGCAGGTTCTCTCGGTTTTAGACGAAGCAGTCAAAAACGCGGTGCTAATTGATATGGCAAAATCGTTGCGTGACAATGCGACTGGGATCATTGAAGAAAACGGAAAGGACTTGGTTAATGCTAAGACCAATAGCTTGCCTGACGCAATGATAGATAGACTTATGCTAAATCAAGAACGTGTTGAAGCAATGGCTGAGGGACTTGAAACAGTCGCAATATTGCCAGACCCTGTGGGTGTTGAAAGAGATTTAGGCACTCGACCGAATGGCTTACAAATTAGAAAAATGAGAGTGCCATTAGGTGTGGTTTGCATGATTTTTGAAGCACGCCCGAACGTAACTGCTGATGCAGCCGGTTTATGCTTTAAATCAGGCAATGCAGCCATCTTGCGGGGGGGGAAAGAAGCATTAGTATCCAGCTTATATATCGCCACTATCCTGCAAAATGTGCTTGAAAAGCATAATTTACCAAGAGAGTTAATTTCAGTGGTACCTAACGCTGACCGAGCTCTCATGCAAGAACTTATGGAGCAAAAAGATTATATTGACGTAATTATACCCCGTGGCGGTGAAGGTTTAATTAATTACGTTACTGAAAACAGCAAAATACCCGTCATTCAGCATTTCAAAGGTGTTTGCCATTTGTACATAGACAAAGATGCAGATATAGAATCGGGTATCAATTTACTTATTAACGGTAAGACGCAGCGAACTGGCGTATGCAACGCATTGGAAGGTTTGCTGGTACATGAAGACATTGCCGAAGAGTTTTTAAGCATTGTAGGCGGTATTTTGGAAGAGCACTCGGTGAAAGTGAATAGTTGCGAAAACTCAAGTAAGTACTTCAATAATGCAACCGTAATTAAAACGGAAGGCTTCGGTGAAGAATACCTAGATTTAGAAATAGCCGTTCGTATTGTGCCTTCGGTAGAAGCGGCGATGAAACATATTGCCCGTTTTGGAAGCAATCATACAGAAGTGATTTGCACTAACAACGAAATAACAGCTAGCATCTTTCAACGCACAGTTGATTCGTCGGTAGTCATGGTAAATGCATCATCACGCTTTTCCGATGGGAGCCAACTTGGCTTGGGTGCTGAAATTGGTATCGCCACAACTAAATTGCACGCTTATGGGCCAATGGGCTTAGAGTCGTTGACCACTGAAAAATATTTGGTAAATGGTGTGGGTCAGGTCAGACCTTAGTTTTTTTAATTTTTGATTAAGGGCTAGCTTTGCTAGCCTTTTTTTATGTGTTGATAATAACTGAAATTAAGACAAAGTCTAGGGCACCAAAAATAGCAACTATGTACAAGCTTTTTACTTTTTTGTTGAAGTAATTTAACGCTGAAATATTAAAAACCTCCCCTTTTTTTCTATATAAAATCGAGATGACGTTAATTGTCGTTAAAAAAATATCGCCCCAGTTGAAGCTCGATCTATTTAAAAATACGTGACGTTCGTCGTTTATATGTGCAAAACTATATCTATTAACATTTCATTAAAGACTGACCAGCAGGCGAGGGTAATCCATGTCGTTAATCGACTCCGTTTCATCCGTATCATTTATCATTGATACAATTAATAAAAAAATTGGTGAGTGGGTCAGCTATTTTACTTTTTTAATGGCGGCAGTTACATTTACAGTGGTTGTTCTGCGCTATGGCTTTAACCTTGGTTGGATCGCCATGCAAGAATCAGTCGTCTATTTACATGCTGCTGTTTTTTTGCTTGGCAGTGCTTACACACTCCAACATGATGGTCATGTAAGGGTTGACGTATTCTATAGAGGCTTCAGTAGAAAACGAAAAGCGCTGGTCAACTTAATAGGTACCTTATTTTTGTTATTGCCGATGATGGTCTTCATTACTGCTGTTAGTTGGCATTATGTCTTCGAATCGTGGCAAACGCTCGAAGGGTCTATGGAGTCGGGCGGTCTTCCTTTTCTTTATGTGTTGAAGTCGTTTATTCTGCTGTTTTCACTCACAATGTTCTTCCAAGGGGTGTCGGAGGCTCTTAAACAAACCCTAATATTGGCCGGAGTGGCCAAATAATGGAAATTCTCTCACTGGTTCTGTTTCTGGTTGTTTGCCTCTTTTTATTGTTCGGTTACCCGGTCGCATTGACACTAGCTGGCACTTCATTGGTTTTTGCTTGCATCGGTATTTTCTTTGATGTCTTCGACGGCAATTATTTGTTAGCAACACCAAGTCGTTTATTCGGCATTGTAAATAATCAAACTCTTATCGCTGTTCCGCTTTTTGTTTTCATGGGTGTGGTACTGGAACGTTCCAAAATTGCTGAAGATCTGCTGGTGGCAATGTCGGGTTTGTTAGGGCGTTTTAAAACAGGCTTGGGTGTGTCAGTCGTGTTAGTAGGTATGTTACTCGCAGCGAGCACAGGTATAGTTGGCGCAACAGTAGTTACAATGGGCTTACTCTCACTTCCCACCATGCTAAAACGCGGTTATTCACCATCTCTAGCTACTGGAACTATTTGTGCT
>JBLHOI010000173.1:0-5126 GCA_047621375.1 Glaciecola sp. | reverse complement strand
AATTGCAAAAGAGCATCGATGTTAACAGTCCTGATGATTGTCATTATCCAACACCCCATAAAAACCGTTGGGATGAGTCAGACATCATTATGATTACGTATGGTGATAGCGTTGTTGAAAACACAGAAGGTGTTGAATTTGGTTTTAGTCAAAAACCGTTAAAGACACTCCGACGGTTTATTAACGAATACTGTGACTCGATTATTAGTCATGTTCATATATTGCCGTATTTTCCATATAGCTCAGACGATGGTTTTTCAATCATTGATTACTCTATCGTCAATCAAAGTTTAGGCGATTGGGATGATATCGAAGCTATTTCGAAAGAATATGGACTGATGACTGACGTCGTTATTAATCACTGCTCAGCACGGAGTAAGTGGTTTGAAAATTTTAGCCAGCAAGATGGAATTGGTAACGACTACTTTTTCACAGCATCCCCCGACGACGATTTAAGTATGGTTGTTAGACCAAGAACATCAGACCTTTTGAAAGAAGTTGATACCCCAAATGGCCTAAAACATGTGTGGTGCACGTTTAGCCATGACCAAGTAGATTTTGATTTTAGGAACCCAAAAGTACTCATTGCGTTCGTTGACATAATCCGCCTATATTTAAATAAGGGAACAACAGTTTTTCGTTTAGATGCAATCGCATTTTTATGGAAAGTGCCTGGTAGCCAGAGTATCAATTTAGCCGAAACACACGAAGTGGTTCGTCTATTGAGAACGCTGATTGAACATACGGCGCCGAATACCATTATCATCACTGAGACTAATATTCCGAATAGAGAAAATCTTACTTATTTCGGCAATGCAAACGAAGCTCACGCCATTTATAACTTTTCATTGCCTCCACTGCTTATAAATACGCTTGTAACCGGTGATTGTAGTTATTTAAAAAGTTGGATGATGAGCATGCCGCCTGCCCAGAACGGAACGACCTATTTCAATTTCATAGCGTCTCATGACGGCATTGGCTTGCGACCTGCTGAAGGTCTGTTGAATGACCAAGAAATTAAGGATCTTGCTGCATGCATGCAAAAGTTTGGGGGGAAAGTTTCATGGCGACAAACAGAGAATGGGCAACAAAAACCTTATGAAATTAATATTGCTTTGATCGACGCTCTTAAGGGGTCCACCAAAGGATCTGACCAATATCAACTGCCGCGTTTTATTTGTGCACATGCAATCATGCTTGGCCTAGAAGGTATCCCAGGTATTTACATTCATTCATTGTTAGGTACATCCAATGATGAAGACAAAGTAAAAAACACAGGTCAAAATCGAGGTATTAACCGTCATCGCTGGGATTTTGATAAGCTTGTTGATGCGTTGAGTACAACACAAAGCACACATGCCAAAGTGTTGTCTGCCTTATCAATGCTAATTAGAATTAGACGTTCTCAGCCCGCATTTCATCCAAATGCAACTCAATTTACGTTGCAGTTAGGCAAAAAAATCTTTGGCTACTGGAGGCAAAGTATTGACCGTACACAAAGTGTTTTTTGTTTGTCTAACATTACCGATGAGATACAAGAAGTGAGATTGTCAGATATTAATCTCATTGAAAACCATTTGTGGTATGACTTAATCGCCGCAGCACCAATAACCCCGGCGACTGACCAGTTACTACTTGACCCTTACCAGACGATATGGATTTCGAATAAAGCCACGGGGTAAACCACGAGGCTTTATAATTACCAAACAATCATTCAGCAAGATAACAACAGGGCCTACTTGTAGGCTCTGTCTCGTTTTAGCTCAATTGTATCTATATAACCATGCCAGCTAGCATAACCAATAATTGGCATGATAACTAAAAATGCGAAGAAAAAGGTAACAAAACCTATAAACACCGACAAACAGATAATGGATGCCCAAAAGAACATTGCTCGTTTGTTTAGCCATACTGCATTCATGCTAGTTAACACAGCTGTCGCTAAATCAACTCTTCGTTCCATCAATATTGGTTGTGTAAATGCGGTTATAAAAAAGACGAGAACGGTTAATGCAGCGCCTACCAAAGTACCTATGACCAAGAATGTAGCGAGACTCGCTAAGGTATATGCTTCATTTTCAGGATAAAATGCATGAATTAATGATGCTATTCGTAACCAAAAAATCATTAAAAACATCAGTAAAAAAGCAAAGCCCCATTCATTCACTCCATTTCTGGACATTGCTTTTAATGAATGACGAAAAGAAGGATTATTTTTTTTCTCAAACTGCCATGCAACGTCGTATAACCCAGCAGCTAGAAAGGGTCCCATAAACATGAAACAAACCATTGCAGGAAATATGATCATGTACCAGCCGGTTAAATCGATTAGATAATAAATAAACCAAGGGATGAGCGTAAAGATGGCACCATAAGTTAAACTTATCGTCGGTGCTCTTTTAAAATCATTGACGGCAAGAATGATCCACTTTATTGAATCAAACACGTCCAACTTTTTACAAGGTATAATGCGAGATATGCCGCTGTCCTTGATCCCTTCTTCTGGCGTTTGGTCAAACTGCTGAGACATAACATCTCCTATAAGGCGTAAATAATTAACTTATTGTAGAGTATCAGTTTTTTAGATATTAAACGTAAATTTTAATAACTACGTCTCATACTAATCCAGAAATTGAATAAGTTCAAAAATTACTCAAGGAAAATTAACATTAGCTTCGTGCCTATTAATATTGGCCAGAAAAAGTACAGAAAGTGCCTCATTTAATTACGTAACTGGTAAAGATTATAAATGCACCTTTGTGAAACATCTTTGGCCACTAAACAAAGGAAGAGGCATAAAAAACGCCGAAGCCATCACAATCTCGGTGCTCCCACCACATATTACGTTATTAGTTGGTAATTTAAGCAATAAAAATGTGACAAAACTTGTCATCTTCACTTAACAGGAGGTTCTACCTGTATTACTCTTAGTAACAATCTACTTTTTAGTATCAAGACCAATAATTAATGTTCAAAATCAATCGCTCTAATAAATTAGCTAATGTCTACTACGATATCCGCGGCCCAGTGTTAGAACAAGCAAACAAAATGGAAGAAGCTGGAGAGCGGATTCTAAAATTAAATATAGGTAACCCCGCTCCCTTTGGTTTTGAAGCGCCTGATGATATTTTGAAAGACGTTATCTATCAGTTACCTAGTGCACAGGGTTATACAGATTCTCAAGGTATATATAGTGCACGCGTCGCGGTCATGCAGTATTACCAACAAATGGGTATCAAAAATATTCAAGTTAAGGATATTTACTTGGGCAACGGAGTAAGCGAATTGATAATGCTGTCAATGCAGGCTCTGCTCAACAATGGTGACGAAGTATTGTTACCTGCACCCGATTATCCTCTGTGGACTGCAGCTGTAAATTTGTCATCGGGCACTGCAGTGCACTATCGTTGTGATGAACAGGCCGATTGGTTTCCTGATATTGCTGACATTGAGTCAAAAATCACCAAGAATACTAAAGCCATTGTGTTAATTAATCCAAATAACCCAACCGGTGCGGTATATAGTGAAGCGTTGTTGAATCAGATTGCTGATTTAGCGCGCAAGCATGAACTAATCATCTTTAGCGATGAAATTTACGACAAGATATTGTACGACAATGCCAAACATACGTGCATTGCAGCACTCGCTCCCGATCTATTCTGTGTCACTTTTAGTGGCTTAAGTAAGAACTACCGTGTTGCCGGATTCAGAGCAGGATGGATGTTAGTTAGTGGTGATAAGCAATCAGCAAAAGGTTATATTGAAGGCTTAACCATTCTGTCGTCGATGCGCATGTGCGCCAATGTCCCTTGTCAACACGCGATTCAGACTGCATTAGGTGGCTATCAGAGTATCAACGACTTGGTCTCTGGTGATGGTCGCCTCTTATCACAACGCAACTTAGCATTCGAGGGCCTCAATGATATTGACGGTATTTCTTGTGTAAAACCAATGGGCGCTATGTATTGCTTTGCTCGTGTCGACGCCAAAAAATTTAATATTTCGAGTGATATTAATATGGTCCTAGACCTGCTCAACAAAGAAAAAATATTGTTAGTACATGGCAGTGCATTTAACTTGCAAGAAGGATGCTATTTTAGATTAGTGTTTTTGCCTCATAAAGAACAGTTATCGCCGGCTCTGGCCCAAATGAAAGGCTTTTTTAATACTTATAGACAGCAAAGTTAACGAATTATTGTTTTGATATGGAAACTAATAATTACTCAAATAGCGGTATGACAGGTAGTCGATAATAAGCATCAATCATCGCGTTCAGCGCGACAAGGAAATATAAATAAATGAATAGTGCTTTTTTAGCATGGATATTACGTATGCCGCTAATAAAACGTTGGGCATTAATGCATGCAGTTAAAAATGAAAATGTTGCAGAGCACAGTCATCAAGTCGCCGTTATCGCTCATCTTCTTGCTGTCATCAGAAATACGTATTTTCAGGGTACGCTGAATGCAGAAAAAGCAGCCACTATAGCGCTGTATCACGAAGTATCTGAAACCAAGTTGCAGGATATTAATCATGTAACAAAGTATCACAATCCTGATTTGACTCGTGAATTCAAAAAAATTGAGGAAATGGCGGAATTGGAGTGTCTGAAAACGTTACCAATTGAACTTCAGCCTATTTTTAAACCCTTGTTAGTGCAGAAGGAAGTTGATCCCGAATATAAAACGTTGGTGAAGGCTGCTGACCTTATATCTGCATACTTAAAAGCGTGCGATGAACTGCGGTTTCAAAATTCAGAATTCTCGCATGTAAAAATAAGACTGGAAAAAATGCTGAGTGAATATAGGGACACGATGCCCGAAGTTGACTACTTCTTATCTATATTTCAGGAAAAGTGTTTTGTCAGTGTCGATCAACTTGCTGAATAGTTGAGAAATTATACTTACTCAAAAAATTAAAGCTTAGGAACAATATGCCGCATAGCCACGAATGGACAGAGCGAAGGCTCACGCGAATAGAGAAACGTGACGGAGATCACCGCAACGCTTATCAACGAGATAAAGCCCGTATTATGCATTCGGCGGCTTTTAGACGTCTGCAAGCCAAAACACAAGTCCTCGGTATCGGTATTAGTGACTTTTACAGAACACGATTAACCCACTCAC
>JBLHOI010000172.1:0-5225 GCA_047621375.1 Glaciecola sp. | reverse complement strand
GTCTTTTTATCGCTTAAGTCGTCGACAACTTAAGACTCACGGGGCAGTGATCTGAACCATGAATATCGTTATGTATCTCAGCATCGCTAATCTGGCCTTTTAATCTCTGTGATACGAAAAAGTAATCAAGCCTCCAGCCTACATTACGTTCCCTAGCACCCGCTCGATAACTCCACCAACTGTACTTTACTGTTTCAGGGTTTAAGTGTCGAAAGGTGTCTATGTAGCCAGCCGCAACGAGATTGTCTATACCGTCTATTTCTTTTTGCGTAAAGCCGGCGCTTTTATTATAGTTCGGTTTTGGTCGAGCTATGTCAATATCATGATGGGCCACGTTTAAGTCGCCACAAATGACTACGGGCTTCAAAACGTCGAGTTGTTCTATATAACTTAAAAAAGCAGCATCCCACTGTGTTCTGTATGGCAAGCGTTTTAACTCGCTACCTGAATTCGGTGTGTATACGGTCACTAAATAAAACTCCGCAAATTCTGCACACAAAACTCGGCCTTCCTGATCATGCTCCCCGATACCGATGTCACTTGTTACATCAATGGGTTTGACTCGCGTTATGATACTGGTCCCAGAATACCCTTTTTTTACTGCTGAGTTAGTGAATAGGTGATAACCCTTTAAATCGCTCAAGGCCTCAATCACTTGTTCGTCTTGTGCTTTAGTTTCCTGCAAACACAGAACGTCGCAATCAAGTAAAACTAAAGATTCAAAAAAATCTTTTTTTATTGCTGCTCGAACACCATTAACGTTCCAAGATACTAATTTCATCGAGATCTCCAAAACTGTCACTTTATTTTTGTTGATAGGGTATTGTATAGGTTAACAGGTAAATGCCAAACGATGTTGAGACGTTTTCACACATCTCTCTGCTAGGCATCCTTGAGCATGCAGGCAGAAAAAATGATAAAACAAATACAATTAAAATACTGACTTGTAAAAGTAAAATGACAACTCACCGAAAGAGGGCAGCTTAATCGACCGATTTTTATGCAATTTGTTGCAAAAAGCCATCAATTCCTTTTCGCACTCAGCGCAAATCAGCGTTACACTGTGGTATAAAAATAATGTCCATAATTAAATATAAATTAAACATAAATTAAACATAAAGAGTGCAGTATGCTTAAGTTGATTAAATTTACCCTTGTTCTGTTTTCAAGTATTTCAATAATGTTGCTGGCAGGACATGCTTGCGCATACGACCGCATAACAGGTGAAATGTTTGCTAGTCGCTCTGAAGTGATTGCCCAAAATGGCATGGCTGCAACCAGCCAACCATTAGCCACCCAAGTCGCCCTGGATATATTAAAAAGTGGTGGCAATGCGATTGATGCGGCCATAGCGGCAAATGCGATGTTAGGTTTAGTTGAACCTACAGGTAGTGGCATAGGCGGCGACTTATTTGCTATTGTTTGGGAAGCCAAATCACAAAAGTTGTATGGATTAAATGCATCAGGGCGATCACCCAAAGGACTTACGCGTGACTATTTTGCTCAACAGGGCTTAGATAAAATCCCCGCTTTTGGGCCATTACCGGTTTCTGTTCCTGGTGCAGTTGATGGCTGGTTCATGCTAAACGAGCGATTTGGCTCAAAGCCGATGCAAGAACTACTCGCTCCTTCAATTAGATATGCACGCAGTGGGTTTCCAGTATCAGAAGTCATTGCTTATTATTTGCAAATGAATCAAAAACGCATAGGGCACTATCCGGGTTTCGAGGAAACCTTCACCATTGATGGAAAAACGCCGAAAAAAGGTCAAATTTTTAAGAATCCAAATCTTGCTACTACTTACGAAAAATTAGCAACTGGCGGGCGCGATGCATTTTATAAAGGCGATATTGCGCGCACCATCAGCGGGTTTATGCAAAGCCAAAATGGATTGCTTAGTTACCAAGATATGGCCTCACATACATCAGATTGGGTTGAGCCTGTATCGACCAATTACCGCGGTTATGACGTGTGGGAATTACCCCCCAATGGTCAAGGTATCGCAGCGTTGCAAATCCTTAATGTAATAGAGTTATACGACATTGAAAGTATGGGGCGAGATAGTGCGGAGTTTGTGCATACTTTTGTTGAAGCCAAAAAGCTCGCATTTGAAGACAGGGCTAAGTTTTATGCTGACCCTGACTTTAATCAAATTCCGGTAGATTGGCTAATTTCCAAGGAATACGCAGGAAAACGCCAAAAGCTGATTAATCCTGATGTATCCGCAAAGCGGGTGGATGCGGGTAAACATGACGGCGATACCATCTATCTGACCGTCGCTGACAGTCAAGGCAATATGGTGTCACTTATTCAAAGTAACTATCGAGGCATGGGCTCAGGCATGATCCCAACCGACTTAGGTTTTGTTTTGCAAAACCGTGGTGAAATGTTCTCGCTTGATGGAAACCATTTTAATTCTTTAGAACCCGGAAAGCGTCCATTTCATACAATTATTCCTGCTTTTGTCACTCGCAATAACAAACCACTGATGAGTTTTGGTGTCATGGGTGGTGGGACGCAACCACAAATGCATGCGCAAATTATTATTAATATGATTGATTTTGGTATGAATCTACAAGAGGCAGGTGACGCACCGCGGATACTGCATAGTGGCTCTAGCTCACCAGAGGGAGACATGATGACCGACGGTGGTTATATTAGTTTGGAATCTGGATTTTCAGCAAAAACGCGTCGCGATTTACTTGAAAAAGGGCATATAATAAAAGACGTGTCTGGCGCTTTTGGTGGTTATCAAGCAATCATGCTCGACGATAAAAATAAAGTGTATTATGGTGCTTCTGAAACTAGAAAAGACGGTCAAGCCGCGGGATATTAATTAATGAGTCAACCGCAAAAGGGGATTTGCGCAGAACCCAATTTACATGCTCAATATTTGCTGTTTAATGTTGTTGACGACGACTTTCCAGCTATGCGTGAAAAATTGTCTCGGCTGCTTGATTTGTTTGAGCATTTTGATGATGAGCATTATGAGGCAATGGTGTCTGGTGTTATTGCCATAGGCACCAGTTTTTGGACTGAAATATATCCTCACAGTTCACCTCAAGAACTTGCCGGATTCCCCGATATGCAAAGCGACGATCGTTGCGCACCAGTGCTTCCTTGTGACTTATTTATTCAAATTAGAGCCGACCGTCTGGATATCTGTCACGCTGTGGGTATTGAAGTGCTCGATTTACTTCGCGTGCACGTTGAGCTCGTGGAACAGGTTAGTGCTTTTCGGTATCTCGATGGCAGAGATTTAACTGGTTTTTTGGACGGTGAAGACAATCCAAGAGGTATGAAAAAGTTTGATATTGCGGTGGTTGGTGATATTGATGTTGAGCACAAGGGTGGCAGTTATGTCCACATTCAGCGTTATCGCCATGATATGAATCGATGGAATTCATTATCATTGCGCAGGCAAGAGGGCGTGATGGGTAAAACAAAAGAGCATAATTTGCCCTTAGTCGACAGCGGGCGCTCGTCGCATACTTTTCGTACTAGATTAACCGGCCCGAATGGCGAATATCCTAGCTTGTTAAAACAAAGCATGCCGTATGGCGACATGTTAATCCAGGGCCTATTTTTTATTAGCTGTGCAAGCAGCAGTAAATCATTTAAAGACATGCTACATAGCCGAATTTTTGGTGATGAAATGGGGCATTATGATCGCCTTCTCGACTATTCAAACGCTGAAACAGGGGCTGCTTTCTTTGCACCTTCAATCCAATTCATTAAACGTCATGCAAAAGAATATGACGATGGTAAAGTTCCTTTTTGAGCGATTTATTAGGTCAATCCGATAAGGACGCTTCGACCGTAATAGCGCCAGCTGTACTCGTCGAATCCCTTAAATTCTCTTATGTTTGCGGCAAGTCCGTCATTGATATTAAGAAATGGCATTTGAATAAATCAGAACATGTATTCTTACACGGGCCATCGGGGTGTGGTAAAAGTACATTGTTGAATTTGCTTTCAGGTATTTTAGCACCACAGCAAGGTACGGTTAATGTATTAAATACAGATATTACAGCCTTAAAACCGAGTAAAAGAGACCGCTTCAGAGCTCAACATATTGGTGTCGTTTTTCAACAATTTAATTTAATTCCTTATTTGAGTGTGTTCGACAATATCCGCCTAGCAATCTATTTTGCTAACGACAGCGCAAACAAAGACAGGTCTTATAAAAAAAATACAAGAACGCAAGACCGTATAATCGCCATGTTGCAAGCGTTGCAATTACCCGTAAATTGCATACAACAAAAAGCGGGTGAATTGAGCGTTGGACAACAACAACGAGTTGCCATAGCTCGAGCACTAATTAATAAGCCAGATGTTCTGATTGTTGATGAACCGACATCAGCCCTCGATGCATGTGCTAAAGATGCCTTTATGAATGTGCTTATTGAGACCGCCACAAGTTCAAACGCTGCACTTATCTTTGTTAGCCATGACCAATCACTAGCAAGTCATTTTAAGCGAGTTGAATCATTAACTGACATAAACGGTGGGCCCGCTTTAGTAAATCAATTGGATAGCAAAGAATGATTTTTAGCGTTGCCAAACAGAGCTTATTGCATAGAAAAATGTCAGTGTTTTTAACGTTTTTAGCCTTGTTAGTCAGTGTATCTTTGCTAGTGTCCATCGAGCATCTTCGTACAGAGGCGAAAAGTAGTTTTTACCGCACGGTTTCCGGTGTTGACTTGATTGTTGGCGCTCGAACAGGACAAATTAATTTGCTGCTAAGCTCAGTCTTCAGGGTGGGTGCCAATGCGAATTCGGTTAGTTGGGAGAGCTATCAGCGTATTGTTTCGAACCCACAGGTGGAGTGGGCGATCCCGCTCTCACTCGGTGATTCGCATAAAGGCTTCGCTGTCATTGGTACGACAAACGCTTATTTTGAGCACTATCGCTATGGCGACAATGGCCAATTGAGGTTTGCAATCGGTGGGCGTTTTACCAATATAGTGGCAAAGAAAGCGGTGAATAAAAGTGAAAAAGCAGCGTCATTGATTAATCACTTCGATGTCGTTCTAGGCGCGGTTGCGGCCAGGCAGTTGAATTATAAAGTGGGCGATCAAATCACTATTTCTCATGGTGTAGGGAAAGTTAGCTTTAGTCATCATACCGATCATCCGTTCACCGTTGTGGGCATTTTGCAGTTTACCGGCACACCAGTTGATCAAGCCGTACACGTTGGTTTAAAAGCGATAGAGTCCATTCAT
>JBLHOI010000171.1:0-5284 GCA_047621375.1 Glaciecola sp. | reverse complement strand
GGACAGGGAGGAGTGACTGCAGTACCGTGTAATTCATCTAATAAAGCTTCAAATTCATCATCTGTAATCTCATCAATACCGGCAGATTTATCATCTTCTATACTTAGCGTTTCGCCTTGCTCAATTGCGAACTCGTCCTGCACTGCAGCAGTCTCCGCAGCCTCTTTAACAAAGATACTTTCGTCGGCTGTTTCGGGCTTGCTTAATTTATGCAGAACGGCGATCAGTTCTGCCGGTGCTGGTTCAAGAGGCTTTCTTAACTTCACCTTCTCAAACATATCAACAACAATGTCAGTTGCTTGAAGAATTACATCCATTAACTCAGGTGTTAGTGTGCGTTGTCCATTTCGCACAGTATCAAAGACGTTTTCTGCACCATGGCAGATATTAACCAGCTCTGTTAACGCTAAGAATCCAGCACCCCCCTTGACCGTATGATACCCCCTGAAGATTGCGTTAAGTAACGCTGCATCTTCAGGCTTGTTTTCTAGATCAACAAGTTGTACTTGGAGTTGTTCAAGTAATTCTCCAGCCTCCACCAGAAAATCTTGCATTATTTCCTCGTCAACTTCAAACGACATTCGTCGGCCCCCCTAAAACCCTAAACTTGACAGCAAATCATCAACGTCGTCTTGTCCACTTACTACGTCGTCACGAGTATCTGCATCGATAATTGGCCCTTCAGCTTTTACTATATCGGTCCGTTTCTTAGAAGTTTGAGGATTATCTTCAACTAGGGTTAAGTCTCCGACATCACCAAATGCGGTCAACATTGAAACGAGGCTATCTTCAACCTCTTTGACCAACTCAATGACGCGACGAATAACTTGACCAGTAAGATCCTGATAGCCCTGAGCCACCAAGACTTCCGTAAGCAAGCCATTGAGTTGGTCAGAATCATTGGCTGCATCTGATAAGAGTTTGTCGAGTGTCAAGCACAGATTTTTAAATTCACCGACGTCTATTTGACGACTCATTAATTTGCGCCATTCTGGCATAATACTGTTAAATCGTTGATTTAAACCCTCGGCAATAGGCATGCATTTTTCAACAGCGTCCATAGTGGTATTCGCTGCTTTCTCTGTCTCTTCTATTACATAGATTAATCGTGCCCGAGCATCCGGAATTTCATCTTGCGCTAAGTTCGCAATGCGCTCGTCTAATTGAAAATTGTTTAGTGAATCATGCAACTGGCGAGTCAATTTTCCTACTTCAAAAAAAAGTTCTGACGACTCTCTCAGAATAATTGTATCAACAAGGGTATTCGCTTGTTCTCGTTCACCTTTTTCAAGGTGCTCAACTAGCAGCTTCGCTTCATCTAGCGAAACTAGGTCTCTATCGGTCGTTGTCATTCAACGTTACCCCATTAAGAAATACCGCTGTTAACCCAGACGTTGGAAAATCTTTTCAAGTTTCTCTTTTAATGTCGCTGCAGTGAATGGTTTGATTACATAACCATTCACACCAGCTTGCGCTGCAGCGACAATTTGCTCTTTTTTAGCTTCTGCAGTTACCATTAAAACAGGCAAGTGCTTCAAATTATCATTTGCACGAATAGCACGTAAAAGATCGATACCCTGCATACCAGGCATGTTCCAATCGGTCACAACGAAATCGAAATCGCCTCGCACAAGCATTGGTAAAGCCGTAGTGCCGTCGTCGGCTTCTTGAACGTTAGTAAAGCCGAGGTCCTTCAATAAATTCTTAATAATACGTCGCATCGTTGAAAAATCGTCAACAACTAAGATTTTCATATTCTTATTCAAAACTGCCTCCGTTAAGATACAAATTAACTAGAAAATTAAAACGGAGAAAACTTAGTCAGCTGTGCGCCAAGACTGCATTTTCGACTTTAACTTTGACATCGCTTGACTATGAATTTGACTTACTCTAGATTCACTTACCTCAAGAACTTCGCCAATTTCACGCAAGTTTAATTCTTCATCGTAATAAAGTGAGAGCACGATTGCCTCTCGCTCTGGTAATGTTGTTATCGCCTGTGCTAGCGCTTTCTGAAATGATCCTTGCAACATATTTTCAAAAGGACTGTCTTGTCCTTTTGTCGCATCGGTAGTTAGAACGTCTTCACTCACGCCAAGATCTTCAATTCCGACAAGCTTGCCCGCGCTCACTTCATTCAACATTATGTGGTATTCTTGCACCGTCACTTGCAGCCGTTCAGCCACATCTATGTCTCGTGCATCCCGCCCTGTGTCTTTTTCTACTTCAGAAATAGCCTGCGATATTGCCCTACTATTCTTGTGAACTGAGCGCGGTGTCCAGTCCCCTTTTCGGATTTCGTCAAGCATAGAACCGCGGATACGAATACCAGCAAATGTCTCAAAACTTGCACCCTTAGAGCCATCAAAGTTTTTTGCGGCTTCAAGCAAACCAATCATACCTGCTTGAATCAAGTCGTCCACAAGGACACTTGCCGGCAACCTTGCCACTAGATGATGAGCAATTCTCTTCACCAACGGCGCATGTCGCTCGACCAATTGGTTTTTATCAATTTGTTGTTGATAGACTGCCACTTTGTTACTCACTGATTAGTTACCTACTCATTTCTTGACACTAACTGCTCAATAAAAAATTCCAAATGCCCGCCCGGTTGCGCCGGTATTGGCCAAGTCATGGATTTTTGAGCTAAGTTAGTAATCGCCAATGCCGCAGGCGAAGATGGATATGCATCAACGATCGCAGCCTGTTTGCGTACAGATTTGCGTATGTTTTCGTCGAATGGAATAATGCCCACTAACTCTAATGCAACATCCAAAAATCGCCCTGTCACTTTGGAAAGCTTGCTAAAAAGTTCTTTCCCTTCTCTTTCGCTACGAACCATATTAGCTACAATTTTAAACTTAAAAACGCCATGTTCACGATTCAGAATTTTTATCAATGCGTAAGCATCGGTCAACGATGTAGGTTCATCACACACGACTACAAGCACATCTTGCGCTGCGCGAGAAAAGCTCATGACCATGTCAGAAATTCCTGCGGCCGTATCAACAATAAGTGTATCTATTTCAGTACGCAACTCGCTAAAGGCTCTAATGAGACCTGCATGTTCTGTTGTACCTAGTTCTGCCATTGACTGCGAACCCGATGTCGCAGGGGCAATTTTAACGCCATGTGGTCCGGTTACTAAGATATCGTCCAAGGTGCATTCACCCCTTAATACATGTGATAAATTTTTATCGACACGTAAACCGAGTAAAACATCACAATTGGCAAGGCCCAAATCAGCATCGAGCACCAGGACACGTTTGCCTTGTTTGGCCAATGAGATGGCTAAATTTAAAGACACGTTCGTTTTGCCCACACCACCTTTACCACCGGTCACGGCCATGACTTTAATTAATTTGGATTGATTCATTTTTCTTAAGCTACTCGCTTGATCTTCTATCATATTGCTCTGGCGACGGTGTCAGAGTCTGATTGGTTAGTATGCGTCAAAGCATACTTTTTATAAAGTTTTGACGCCACCATTATTAAATTCTTTGAATCTGCAAGTTTGATATCTTCAGGCACTCTTTGTCCATCCGTTACATAGCTTAGCCTAAGGTCGTTTTCAATCACAACGCTAAGTGCTTCCCCTAGGCTGTAAGACTCATCTAATTTACTAAAAATACAGCCTGTTAGGCTTATATCTTTATACGCCTGTATGGTTTGGTGTAACACTTGATACTGAGCGCCAGCCGGGAGTACTAAATATTTTTTAATATTCGCCGTTGTTTCTTTTTCGTAGTCGTTTAACTGGGTCACTAAGCGAGCATCGCGTTGACTAAAACCGGCAGTATCAATTAGGACTAGCTTTTTATGCCTGAGCTGATAAAGGATATGAGCTAAATCCTCCGAAGTCTGCGCTTTTTTCACAGTACAGCCAATAATTTTGCCATATGTCGCTAATTGCTCAAAAGCCGCAATTCGATATGTATCAATAGTAATCATAGCAACTTCATTTGCACCATACTTTTGTGCGTATTTTGCAGCCAGTTTAGCTACGGTTGTGGTTTTACCCGTGCCTGTTGCCCCCACTAATGCAACAATACCAGACTGTTGCAATATATCATTACCACCTATATGCAGACGGTTTGAAATGAGCTTAAGTAAATAATCCCAACCTTCAGTCTCATTTGACTGTGGTGGAAGAAAACTAACAAGTTGCGCGACTAGCTTTTCACTAATACCCATACCTAACAACTTGTTGCCCAAAAAGTAATGAGTTGGATTTTTACGTTTGCTTTTCTCGTCGCTCAAGCCATTAACTTGATATTGTAAAACATTACGAATAGACGCAAGTTCTAATTTAATTGATTCAAGGTCGTCATTAGGCGCTATGCTACTGTCATGACTGAATAAATCAGACGCTTGGCTATCCGCAAAATCTTCATTCATTGTAAAATCTTCAACCGCTTTAGTCACCGGTGTTCTTGCATATCGATGAGTGAGTTCAGCTTCACGAAGCCGTTGTTCTGATTGCTGTGAGTCAGCATATGCTTGACTAGCACGGGGATGATTTCTACTCATTGTTGCTGAGGAATATGTTGATTCAGCGCGTCGCTGCTGTGTATGCGCAGCATTGGGAAACGCTGTATCATCAAAGCCATCGCTATTTTCATCAAGAAGTTTACCTGCATGCTGTTTTTCTAAAAGTGCTTTGAGACTATCAGGTCCATCGTCGCCGATTATTTCGCTTAACGTTGGCGTATTTTTTGATCTTCTGCCTAAGCTAATAGTCGGTATCGGTCGTGTCATTTCGGTCTCTTTGTCAACTGCCGCAACTAGCTCGACGCCACCCACAACCTTTTTATTAGACATAATAACTGCATCGCCGCCAAGTTCGTCTTTCACTTGCTTGAGCGCTTCACGCATATCCTTGCCAAAAAAACGTCTAATTTTCATGATGTTCCCGTTAGTGTATTTAATGCGTCAGTTTATTGACCGACTGATGACACTATTTTTATTTGTTTGTCGTCCGGTATCTCTTGATAAGACAACACATGTAAACCTGACACAGCGTGTTTTAAGAATCTTGATAACACTGGGCGTAGCATGCCCGAGGTTAATAACACCGATGGTTCGCCAGCGAGTTCTTGCTGCTGACTTGCCTCAGTTAGTGATTGCTGAATTTTCTCTGCTAGTCCTGGTTCTATACCAGCGCCATCTTCGCCGCCTGCCTGCAACGACTGATGCAACATCTGTTCCAAGTCTGGAGCTAATGTAATAACGGGTATTTCATTACCACCTGAAATAATGTCTTGGACAATCAAACGCTTTAACG
>JBLHOI010000170.1:0-5309 GCA_047621375.1 Glaciecola sp. | reverse complement strand
AAAACAATAAGAAAATTATCATGACACTAACTAAATCAAATCACTTTTCGGCTATTTTATTTTCACTCATAATGGTCGCTCCTGTTGCAGCTCAAGCCACGGTTGTAGAAGTGCGTACGGTGCTAGGTAACTTCGAAGTTAACCTATTTGATGAAGCCACACCTGAAACGGTAGAGAATTTTTTGAGTTACGTTAATTCAGGTTCTTATGCGAATAACGTTGTACACAGAACTGAAGCTAGTTTTGTAATGCAGGCAGGTGGTTTTACTTATAACAATGTTTTTCCTCCAACACAGATTCAAACAGGTGCAGCGGTTATCAACGAACCGGTTTTTTCTAACGTTCGTGGCACCATTGCTATGGCAAAAGTGGGCGGAAATATAAATAGTGCAACGTCGCAGTGGTTTATAAATGTAAACAACAATGCTTCTAATCTTGACGTTCAAAATGGCGGCTTTACGGTATTTGGGCATGTTTTGGGCAATGGTATGGAGATCGTTGACGCAATTACAAGCACACCTAACTTTAACTTCGGTGGCGCTTTTACTAGTATTCCATTGAGAAACTATACCTCGGCTGATCAGGCTGCTGACACAGCACCAACCGACAGTAATCTGGTTTTAATGACAGACATAGTTGTTATCAATGCGGCAGTGGTAACTAACTCTGACTTAAATCCGCCACGCAACACATTGTTAGACACGGGTACGGCTAACAAAGCAAATGATGACAATTCGAGTAGCTCAGGCGGTTCTATGGGAACGTTTTTGGTCTCGTTGATCACAATATTCGTCTTGAGACGCCGACTGCTTAAAGTATAAAACGTTACTATTTACCGATCCAGCTTGACTTAAATATAGGTCGTGTCTGTCAAGCTGGAAGGTATATTTAAGCATATCAATCGCAGGCGTTTTAATGCAATAAGGTGTAATCCTAGGTATATAAATTTATAGTTAAGTATAGTAGCCAACAGCGCTGAATCTCGCAATTTTAAAAGGCTTCTGATAATCTCGCAACATTATTAATTTGATGTAGTCAAAATTATATGAAATCATTCTCAAGTGGTGATGTTGCAAAAATTTGCGATGTTAATCCACGAACAGTAATCCGCTGGATAGAAGCAAAAAAATTAAAGGCATTTAAATTGCCGGGTCGGGGCAACAACCGAGTAAAGCACAGCGACCTGCTCGATTTTTTAGTACATAACCAAATTCCCGTACCGTCTGAATTAATTGTCGAAAAAGAGAAGTCGTGTTTTATAGTTTCAGTTGAAAAGCAACTGGTCAAGAACGCACAACGCATCGCTAGAAATGCCGGTTTCGTGACACAAGTTTATCAACATGGTATTGAGTCGGGTGTTGAAATTTCTCAGTATAAACCGTCTCTAATTATGATTGACAGTCAAACATCACGCGTAGATATTCCTGCGCTGACTAAAGTAATTGAGTCGAAGTTAGACTATAAGCCGCACATCATCATCTTTGATGAGTTTAGTGATCATAGATTATCAACGGAACAGGATGCGAAAGTGTTTAAATTAGCAAAGCCACTTGATAATTATGCACTTGCTATGGTTCTGGATTCTATAATCGAGACAGAACAAGAGACTTATGCATGAACAAAAGGCTTTTAAGCCTAATTTTGTATTGCTGCTGCACAACATCGTTGCTGGCAAACAATGATCAATCATCATTAACTTTTGGAGTTGTTCCTCAGCAATCGGCAAAGACACTGGCTGCCAAATGGGGGCCGGTGTTTGATCGATGGTCACAAGAATCTGGCATCTAAATTAAATTTGCTACAGCGAAAATATTCCGACGTTTGAGGAACGATTGCTCCAAGGTAACGATGACATAGCGTACATGAATCCATATCATTACGTCGTTTATCATCAAGAATCAGATTACCTTGCCATGGCAAAGGAAAATGATAAGCTCATGTAGGGTGTCATTGTCGTCCATAAAGACAGTGATATTTACGCCCTAGAGCGTTTACAAAAACCCGATATGTTTATGCATCGGTTACGTGAGTTAGACCTTAACCCTTTTGTTAGAGCGTAAACTAACGATTGGGATAACATCAAGGATTTAAATATTATCGGGGAAGTGGGTCATCTTGTCCCGCCGATGCTAGTCAACTAAATAGAGTGGCTCATGCGTTTATCACTGAAGGCTAAAATGATATTGGGTACCGCTTTTATCCAAGGCGTAATGCTCCTCATCTTGGTTTTTACAGTGACTAATTTTATGGCTGATATTGCTAACGACAATCTTGGTAAACGAGCCGAAACAGCCGCAAGACTTTTTGCAGCAACATCAAAAAATAGTGTTTTATCTTACGATCTTGCCTCCCTCGATTCTATTGTTAGTGAAGTAATCGATAACCCTGATGTTGTTTATGCGCGTGTTGTTAATGAGTCGGGTAAAGTATTTGCAAAAAAAGGCAACGGTGTTGCAATAAGTCGACCATTTCAAGCTGACAGTAAAGTATCTGAAGTTGATGACGGTGTGTTTGATGCGACGTCGCCAATTATTGAGAGTGGTACTTTATATGGGCGTGTTGAAATTGGCATAAGCGTCACTGGGGTGAAGCATTCTATTGCGTCAATAACTCGTTTGATGGCAGGTATGGTCCTCTTTGAAATGGTTTTGGTTGCGCTGTGTTCGTTATTTTTAGGAGGCTATTTAACCAAACAACTCAACGTGTTGCGCCATAGCGCGAAAAATATCTCAAAAGCGCTCGACTCAGGTCAATTTGACGTGGCCAGAGTGCCTGAAGATCCACAAGCTGAGTTAGCGGAAGTTGTAAGTGCCTTTAATTCTCTCATTGATAGTTTAGAAGGAGAACACCGACGCACGGCGTCATTTCAGAATGCGTTACAAAACTTGAACCGGACATTGGAAGCAAAAGTAGAGAAACGAACCCACCAAATTGAACTGCAGAACAGTGAATTAAAGCAGATTAATAACGACCTCAAGTCTGCACAACAACAGTTAATGCAAGCGGAAAAAATGGCGTCTGTTGGCCAATTAGCGGCGGGTCTAGCACATGAAATTAACACTCCTGTTGGCTTCATTAAGGGTAATGTCAGCTGTTTGAAAAATTATATCGATGTGTATGTTGAAGTGTGTAGTCGAGCAATGACCTTATCGGGTCTGCATAGTGAGACTCCAATTACCAATGAGCACCAAGCATCATTAATTAAAGAATTAGCGAGCTATCTGGAAAGCCAAGACATTGATTTTATTAACGACGACATACAAGCACTCATGGTTGATACCGAGGGCGGGTTAAAGCGGGTAATTGAGATAGTGCAAAATATGAGGATATTTTCACGAGCAGATAGCGATAGCATGCAAATGATTGATGTCAACCAATGTATTTTGACGACCGCAAAAATGGTAAAGTCCAAGATAGAGCAAAATGCGGAACTCATCTTAGATTTAAACGATGTACCACTAACACTGTTAAATGTCGGTAAAATCAATCAAGTGTTAACAAACTTACTGATTAATGCCGGGCAGGCAGTTGATTTAAACGGAACGGTCGCGATTAGATCAGAAGTTGTGGGCAACGATATTAAAATACATATAATTGATGATGGATGTGGAATGGATGAGGCTACCCTCAAAAGTATTTTTAATCCATTTTTTACAACTAAACCAGAAGGGGAAGGGACAGGACTCGGCCTATCAATTTCATTTGATATTATGCAAGAGCATGGGGGGTCTATTGACGTTAGCAGTCGAGAGGGTGACGGCACTACATTTACCCTCACATTTCCGATTACACACGGGCGAGAATAAAACCTATGATGTCAGATATTAAAAGCGATTTACCAATGAGTCCGGTTTTTAAGGTTCTCTTAATCGATGACGAAGTAAATATTTTAAGAACAATGAAGCGTATTTTTCACGGTAAACCGTTTAAATTAATATTGGCTGACAGTGCTCAAAAAGCGTTTGAATTTATGCAAACTACCACTGTTCATGTCGTTGTATCTGATATGAAGATGCCGGGAATGAGTGGAGCTGAATTCTTAGCGAAAGTTGCTGAAGACTTCCCGCAAACCTATCGAATCGTTTTGTCTGGATTCGCAGATTTAGAATCTACGCTTGAAGTCATCAATAACGGGAAAATACATCGTTTCTTGCAGAAGCCCTGGGATAATCAAGAACTTATTAATGCAGTAGAGCATGGCATTATGCAATATCGCTTAACATCTGAGAATACGCGATTATTGAAATTAACAGCACAGCAAAATAAGCAACTCAGTGCGGCGAATGAGAGTTTAGAAGCAAAGGTTGAGCAGCGCACCAAGCAACTAAGGAGTGCGTTAGTTGTATCTGAAAGAAGTACCTCTGCGGTCAAGAAAGTAGTTTATAACTTGGTAAGTATTAATCCGAATATTAGTGGTGCTTTTGCTCAATCGGTCAGTAAAATTGCTGTCGACGTTGCGCAAAAAATGAGCTTAGACAAAAAGGAGATTGAAGATATCGGTTTTGCTAGTCTAATTTGTGAAATTGGTATGGTTGGGCTGGATGCAAAGGTACTAACAACTCCGTTCAATAAGCTAACAACGGCGCAACAAGATGCTTATTTTGCGCAATCATCAAAGGCCCAACTTATCTTAAGCCCAGCCCAGCAATTGCAAAATGTAACCGATATTATTGCCCATCAATTCGAATATTTGAGCGGTCGCGGATTTCCAAATGGTGTTGAGGGAGGTAATATTCCAGTAGGTGCTAAAATACTTGCGGTTGCCAGAGATTATATGCGTTACCGCAAAGGTAAAATGGATGGCGTCGAACACAATGTTGTTGATTCGATTGCGAAGCTAGTAAGTTATTGTGGCCTACAATTCTACGATGCAAGTATTGTCGATGTGCTGAAGGCGCAGCAATTAGCAGCATCAGAAGATAAATATGATATTGGATTGAGCTCCGACCAACTGAAATCCGGCATGATCTTAGATGAGTCGCTGTATAACGAAAACGATATTCTTATATTGCCACAAGGCCACGTATTCGATGACGGCTCAATTACGAAAATTAAAGCGTTAGAAAAGCGCTTTAATATGACCCTGTCTATCTTGGTAAAAGAGTGAGATTACTGGTTTAAATATTAACTTTAATAAAGCAGAGAAAAAAGGCTTATGAGGTAAGTAAACCTTTATAGACATTATTAGCCTTTTCAAAGGAGTTTTGTTGCTCCAGTAACCTAGCTAATAAACGTCCATCTTCTGGGTTGCTAGCGAGTTCGAGTGCCTTCCTAACCGCTTTTTCAGCTAGTTCGTTATCACCACTGTT
>JBLHOI010000169.1:0-5350 GCA_047621375.1 Glaciecola sp. | reverse complement strand
GTTTTAGAATCAGAAATAGGACAAGTGTGGGTATCTGGTGAATTATCAAATTTTGTAGCTGCAACTTCTGGCCATTGGTACTTCACGTTAAAAGACAGTAAAGCGCAAATTAAAACTGCAATGTTCAAAGGCGCAAATAGAAGTGTTAAGTTCTCACCAAAAGCCGGTGATAAGGTTGTTATTCGCGGTAGCTTGAGTTTATACGAAGCTAGGGGCGACTATCAGCTAATTGGCGAGCATATGGAACCAGAAGGACTTGGACAACTAAAGCAAGCCTATGAGGCACTCAAAGCTAAACTATCGGCAGAAGGCTTGTTTGCTATGGCTGCTAAACAAGCGCTGCCGACTAATGTTAAGCGCCTAGGTGTGGTGACATCATCCACTGGTGCGGCGATACACGACATATTAAACGTGCTAAAACGCAGAAACCCAAGTATTGAGGTCATTATCTATCCCAGTTTGGTACAGGGTGCGACAGCGGCTAAAAGTATCGCAGCGCAAATTCGTATTGCTAATAAGCGAGATGAAGTTGATTTGCTCATTGTCGGCCGCGGGGGGGGGTCATTAGAAGATCTTTGGGCATTCAATGAAGAAATAGTTGCTTACGCTATATCTGAATCGAAATTACCTATCGTGTCCGCTGTCGGACATGAGGTAGATGTAACGATTGCTGATTACGTTGCTGATATGCGCGCACCAACACCTTCAGCTGCCGCTGAGTTAGTGAGTACCGATAAAAGCCAACTGCAGAGACATATTCAACAGCAACAACATCGTTTATTCCAAGTATTTCAACAACATTTAAAGCGTATTGAATATAAATTACAGTTAGTAGAGTCGAGACTTTCAAACGTGCATCCTGCGACACAAATTCGACAAGCTAATCAACATACTGATAATTTAACGATGCGTTTATCACAAGCAATTAATACAAAGTTGAGTGACGTAAAAAGCAGAAGTAGCAATTTAACGTTACGCTTGCAGCATGCATCTCCAAACAATGCGATTAAAGAGAAAAAGCAGCAATTACAAAAAGTCAGCGACAAACTTCACTCAACACAACAAAGGCAGTTGTCCGACAAGCGCTATCAATTGCAACGCATTGCTGACATTTTAAATTCCGTCAGTCCACTCTCGGTCTTATCACGCGGCTATAGCATTGCATTCAAAAACGACAAAGTTGTCCGTTCCGTCACACAACTTACCAACGGCGATATGATTGAAACGCGCATAAATGATGGTATCGTGATTGCAAAAGTTCAGGAGATTACCCCCAATAAACAATAATTCAAACGACACTTGATAAGTAGTCAGCCATCTGATTTATCTACGATTTATTTTATCGTTATCTAAAAGAACATCTGTCGACCCCGAACAAATGGGGTTTTACCCCGACAGATACTTTTCTCTTAAAGTTCTCTGAGCAGATAAAGTGTAAGCTAAATATTTTATGCCAAGTCGATGTGCTAGCATCTTTGTAACAAGCTGACACCTAAGAAAACGTAATATTGTTATTCCGAGTTACTAAATACGAGTTATTCATTGGTAGTGCAACAATAACTGACAACAGCAATGACGGAGCAATTTAGGAATTGCATTAAGAAGTATCTGCACTATGGCGTGAAATGCGGTTGCTTGCTATTTTTAGGGTGTTAACCATCTAGATTAACATATGACATACTTCAGGCAATTTTTACATTTAACAATAATGAGGCTAATGTGGCGCGTAAACATATAGCTATTCACAAAAGAAGAACAATATAATGAATAAAACTAAACTCTCACTTTTAGCCTCCGTGGTTATTACGCTTTGTGCAGGCTGCTCACCCAACAATACTAGTTCAATGGCTATTAAAAAAGCGGAATATACAGTAGATGACGCAAAAGCCTTCTTACTCAAAGTAGACAGCGACATTACTCGCTTAAACAAACCTGCCGCGCATGCTGCATGGGCTTATGCTACCAACATTAACTATGACAATGCTCAGGTAGATGCTTATCTAGGCGAGCAATTATCAGTGATGTGGGCTAAATATGCTGTTGAAGCGGCGAAATTTAATGACATAAAAGTAGATGTTGATACACGAAGAAAACTCAATTTATTAAAATTAGGCTTGGAAGTTGCGCCACCAGCCGACCCTGCTAAAGCAGAGCGTTTAGCTACCATTGGCTCAGATTTGGCAGGCATTTATGGTGCGGGTAAATATTGCAGAACTGAAAATGAATGCTTTTCGCTGGTTGAAATGAGTGCCCAAATGGCGGTGAGTCGTGACCCAGATCTAATGCTTGAATTTTGGCAAGGATGGAGAGAAGTCTCTGTGCCAATGAAAGAGATATTTGTTGAACAAGTTGATATTGCGAATGAAGGCGCAAAAGAGCTCGGTTATGCCAACACATCCGAATTGTGGCGTGCTAAATATGATATGTCGGCAGAAGAATTCCCAAAAGAATTAGACCGTCTTTGGGGCCAAGTTCAACCATTCTATGAGTCATTACATTGTCATGTAAGAGCAGAGCTTTCTGAGTATTATGGTGAGGATGTTGTGCCATTGGATAAGCCAATTCCTGCGCACTTACTGGGCAATATGTGGGCACAAAGCTGGGGAAATATCTACGACATCGTGAAGCCCGAGCAAGAAATGAATGTTCCTGATGTAACTAAGGCACTAGCGGAGCAAGGTTATGATGAAATAAAAATGGTAAAACAAGCTGAAAGCTTCTTTTCATCTTTAGGTTTTGCTGCTCTTCCTGACACATTTTACGAACGTTCCATGTTTCAAAAACCAGAGGATAGGGAAGTTCAGTGTCATGCATCAGCTTGGAATGTTGATGAGAGTGACGATTTGCGTATTAAAATGTGCATCCAGAAGACCGGTGAAGAGTTTAATGTTATTCACCATGAGTTAGGCCACAACTATTATCAACGTGCCTATAAAGACCAACCCATGCTATATAGAGGGTCAGCTAACAGCGGCTTTCATGAAGCCATTGGCGACACCATTGCGCTCTCAATTACGCCAACTTATTTGCAGCAGATCGGCTTAATAGATGAGATACCAGACGAATCAAATGATATTGGAATGCTATTAAAAGTTGCCTTAGATAAAATTGCGTTTATGCCATTTGGTTTAATGGTCGATCAATGGCGTTGGCAAGTGCTAGCGGGCGATATTACGCCAGAACAATATAATACACTTTGGTGGGAACTACGGGAAAAATATCAGGGAGTTGCTGCTCCTATTAAACGTCGAAACAATGCATTTGACCCCGGCGCTAAATATCATGTGCCTGCCAACGTGTCATATACTCGTTATTTCCTAGCACATATATTGCAGTTTCAATTCCATAAAGCGTTGTGCGATATAGCAGGCAGCGAAGAAGCTCTGCATCGTTGTTCTATTTATGGGAGCGAAAAAGCAGGTGACGCATTAAACAATATGCTGGAAATGGGTCAAAGTCGTCCTTGGCAAGAAGCGATGACCACATTAACAGGCGCACCAAATATGGACGCTTCTACTATCGAAGCCTATTTTGCCCCACTAAAAGAATGGTTGGATAAGCAAAATGAAACGCGCAGTTGTGGATGGTAGAATTTTTTACGACTCCATTGGAGACCATCTTTTAAGTGACGTCTCGTTAACAATAACAAAGAAATGCTGATCGAGGATCGTTAAAGCAAAATTCTGGATACAAAAAAGCCGTGATTTTCTATTCAAAGCCACGGCTTTTATTTTTATTCAGTGTTTACGCTAATGGAACTCCAACACCTATTTCTTTTTATGGAAGTTCATTAAGCGTTTACGCTTACGTTCCTGCCCGACAGTTAACTTATTGACCTTGCCTTCAAATGGATTAGCACCCTCTTTGAATTCGATTCTGATCGGTGTTCCCATCGTTTTAAGTGCCTTACGATAGTAATTCATTAAGTAACGCTTGTAAGAATCGGGTAAGTCTTTTAATTGATTACCATGAATGACAATAACAGGGGGATTGTAGCCACCGGCATGAGCGTACTTCATTTTTACTCTGCGACCATGGATCAGGGGAGGCTGATGATCTGCCTGCGCCATCTCCATTATCTGCGTCAGCACTGATGTGTTAATGCGCACCGTAGCAGAATTATAAGCCTCTTGAACAGATTCAAACAAATGGCCAACGCCAGTGCCATGCAAAGCAGAAATAAAGTGTAAACGAGCGAAATCAACAAACCCAAGTCTTCTATCCAGCTCTCGTTTAATTTCTTCCTTTACATGCGTTTCAAGCCCGTCCCACTTATTTACTGCTAATACTAAAGAACGCCCCGAGTTAAGCACAAAGCCTAACAGCGATAAATCTTGATCGGTCACTCCCTCTCTAGCGTCAATCACCAGTAAAACCACATTCGACTCTTCAATCGCCTGCAAGGTTTTTACAATAGAGAACTTTTCCACTGTTTCTGATATTTTCTTACGTTTTCTAACACCGGCAGTATCAATCAAAATATATTCACGATCGCCGCGCTTCATTGGAACAAATATACTATCTCGAGTGGTTCCGGGTGAATCAAAAACGACAACACGCTCTTCACCCAGAATGCGATTAATGAGTGTCGACTTACCTACATTTGGCTTACCAACTATAGCCAGTTTAATAGGTGAATTTTGCAGGCGCTCTAGCCTCGCATCTGCGTCTTCTTCTTCTCTTTCTGCTTCAATTATTTCCATATCAGGAAATAACTTTTCGAGTGGCGTTAATACATGAGTCATCAACTGCGACACGCCGCGCCCATGGGCAGCAGCAATTTGCAGTACCTCAGGAAAGCCTAATTTGAAGAAATCAGCGGTTTCGCTGTCTCCATCAATTCCGTCGACTTTGTTAGCGACCAAGTACATGGCTTTATTTTGCTTACGTAAGTGCTCAGCAAGGCCAATGTCATCAGGTGTTAACCCAGCTCTTGCATCGACTAAAAATAAAACCACATCAGCTTCGTCAATAGCTAGTAATGATTGTTCGGCCATAGCAACGTCAATACCTTCTTCATTGCCAGTGATACCACCGGTATCAACGACGATGAAAGCTCGGTTTTCAAATTTAGCAGGGCCGTACTTACGATCACGTGTTAAGCCAGGAAAATCGGCAACTAGTGCATCTCGAGTATTCGTTAATCGATTAAATAATGTTGATTTACCAACATTTGGTCGGCCAACTAAGGCCACTACAGGTAACATTTTTCGCCCTTAATAAAAAACGCCAATGGCATACCATTGGCGTGTATCGTCATCCGTTCAAATACGTTATCGTGCCTACAAATCCATACTCGTAAGAGCGCTCAATGCACACTTTGAGAATATATTTTCTATTTATTCTTGTG
>JBLHOI010000168.1:0-5359 GCA_047621375.1 Glaciecola sp. | reverse complement strand
CTACCCACTTTCTGACCTAAAAATTGACGACAAATAATACGCCTAAAGTCAGGAGATTCCATAGTAATTTCAGAAGTGAAGTAGGAAATCTCTGTGTTTTCTTTTTGTATAGACAAAAAACCTTCAAGCGTCCTTTGCTGTTGAGCAATACTATCCCCGCTTACGAATATAAGCTGAGAAGAATAATTAACTAAGTGTTCCAATCGTTCTTGCAATTCTGACAAACAGTCACGTCCTTTTAAATTTGGTCCTACAAATTCTCGCTGCAATTCTGGCTAGTTTAGTATTGTCGATAATTCTTCATTTTTAACATCATCTATCACTTTAGCGTTGCCTATGGATGTCGGAACGATGAATCGCATTTTACCAGAAAGTACCTTTTTATCATGCTGCATATGCGCAATATAACGGTCTGCAGACATATCAGCAGGTCCGGTAATTGGTAAACTAAATGATGCTAATAGCCTTTGTATGCGGCTGCATTCTGCAACGTCTATCCAATTACGTAGTACAGCTAGTTTTGCAGCAAGCACCATGCCAGCCGAAACCGCCTCACCATGCAGCCAGACACCGTAGCCTTTTTCGGCCTCTATTGCATGACCAAATGTGTGACCCAAGTTCAATAACGCTCTAACGCCATGCTCTTTTTCATCCAAACTAACGATTTCGGCCTTTATTGTGCAACATTTTGTAATTAAATATCGCAGCGCGTCAGCATCACGATTCTTTATTGCGGTAGTTTGGTTTTCAATCCAAGTAAAGAAGTCGCCATCGTACATTATCCCATATTTTATTACTTCAGCCATACCTGCACAGAATTCTCTATCTGGCAATGTAGATAGCGAATTGGTATCAATAAATACTGCTTTAGGCTGATAAAAAGCGCCAATCATATTCTTTCCGAGTGGATGATTCACTGCGGTTTTTCCGCCGACAGAAGAGTCCACTTGTGACAATAGTGTTGTAGGTACCTGAATGAACGGTATTCCGCGCTGATAGCAAGCAGCTGCAAAACCGCCCATATCGCCAATGACGCCGCCCCCTAGAGCAATAAGTGTTGTATCCCTAGCCGTTTTATTTTCTAGGAGCTGAGTTAAAACAACATTGAAATATTCAATTGTTTTATACTGCTCACCATCGGGCAAAATGATTTCAAATGCGCTAATGCCGGCGTCTTTTAATGGCTTTTTAATGCTATTTAAAAAAAGAGGTGCAACAGTTTCGTTAGTTACAATAGCGCATTGCTTTCCTTGAATCGCAGAAAGCAAAAAACCGGATTGACTGAACAAACCGGTTTCAATATAGATGGGGTAGCTACGCTCTCCCAAATCAACGTTTAATGTGGGCATAGCGTGATATCCTTCCTAAAAAATTTTCAAAAGCGACCTATTACAAACCGATTTTACTGATGATTTGGTTTGCTACCGCGCGTGCGCTTTGGTCATCTGTTTCAACTACGTAATCGGCAACCTCAGTATATAAAGGGTTGCGTTCGTCAGCTAAATCTCTTAAAACTTGCTCTGGATCATTATTCTGAAGCAGAGGGCGGCGCTTATCACGCTGAGTTCTGGCGACTTGTTTATCAATAGTTGTTTGTAAGTAAACGACGATCCCTCGTGCTGAAAGTCTATTTCTCACATTTTTTGAAACAATAGAACCACCACCAGTTGCTAGAACGATACCTTGTTTATCAGTGAGGTCGTTTATGATGTCTTCTTCACGTTTACGAAAACCGTCTTCACCTTCGAGATCAAAAATCCAAGCGATATCAGCGCCAGTGCGCTTCTCTATTTCTTGATCGGAGTCGTAAAAATCGAGGTGGAGTTCGTCTGCAAGGTGCCTACCGATTGTGCTCTTTCCTGCTCCCATTGGGCCAACAAGAAATATATTACGTTTTTCAGCCATGTCTGATTGATTCACATTCTTTATAAACGATTGAAGTCGGCTTGATGTATTCGTGACAACCAACTTTAACTACCACATTAACGCGTTTTGTAATTTTTTAACGTCATGCGAGCGAATAATTTCCTCATTGGAAAATCTATGCGGGGATTATCTCAATTAACTAGCCTGATATGCAAGCATTCTTATCAAAGGAAAATGTAAAATACTGTGCTTTAGAACTGCAAAAGAGCAAAGGCTATGCCTTTACTCTTCTTGCGAGGAGATCATCTTAATGCAATAACACTAACAAGTCAGCAATTAAAAGCCTTCTTCGATGATTTTTGGTGTTACAAATATAAGCAACTCACGTTTTTGTTCAATCGTTGACGTTGTTTTGAATAAATTACCTAAGTAGGGAATGTCACCCAGCAATGGTACTTTAGAAACGTCATTTGTACTAACTTGTTGGAAAATACCACCAAGTACGATTGTTTCACCATTGTCCACCAGCACTTGAGTACTGATTTCTTGCGTATCTATTGCAACTGCGGGCCCTGTAGAAGTGCTTACTGTATCGCCACGCGTATCTTGGGTCACTACAAGATTCAAAATAATCCTATCATCTGGTGTAATATGTGGTGTTACTTTTAGGCTTAATACCGCTTTTTTGAATTCGACTGACGTTGCACCACTAGAGGTTGCTTGTACAAAAGGAATTTCAGTACCTTGTTCAATGTAAGCTTCTTGTTGATTTGCGACAGTGATCCGTGGACTTGCAATAATTTCGCCTTTATTTTCAGCTTCTAAAGCACTTAATTCAAGGTCTAGGATGTTACCGTCAAGTAGGTTAGCAATTTGGAGGCCGATGGTGCCAGCTGCACTTGATACAGGTAAGTTCACGTTTAATCTGTCGCCGATATCAGGAACATTGCCCTGACCTGCAGTATCAGCACCTATCAGTGAACCAGAAACTGAATTGTTGCCACTCGCGCCAGTGAATCCCCAACGCACACCGAGTTGTTCGTCTACGTTATCGCGAACTGTGACCATGCGAGACTCAATAAGCACTTGCTTTACAGGTATATCTAATACATTTATAACCCGGCGTGCTTCATCAATACTTTCTAAGGTATCGCGTATCAGTATAGTATTGGTGCGTGCATCAACTGTAACGCTGCCGCGACTAGAGAGTATTCCGCCGTCACTCGTCTTCAGGATGGTTGAAATTTCATCTGCTTTGGCGTAGTTAATTTCGATGTGCGCTGACTTTAATTCAGCAAGACTTTGTACTTGTTGCTTCGACTGAAGCTGCTGAGTTTCACGAGCAGACAACTCCTCTGTCGGAGCAATCAACAGGATATTACCTTCCAAACGTTTATCTAATCCTCTAATTTTGAGTATCATATCAAGCGCTTGGTCCCATGGAACGCCAGACAAACTTATAGTGACATTACCATTAACTGTATCAGTCGTTACTAAGTTAAAACCATTAACTTGTGCAATAATTTGTAGTACTTGACGTACTGGAACGTCTTGGAAATCCAAAGAAATTGGTTTTCCTTCATAAGTTGTATTGTTAGATTGTTGAACTTCTTCTTGTGTCAGAGGCGTTACTGCAACAATGACAACACCATTTTCTTCGATTTTTTTAATTTTGACTAAGCCGCTGTAGCGTATCTCAACTTTTGCTTTGTCTGCATCTTGAAAGGTTTCAATGCTTTGCACTGCAGTACCAAATTGATTAACGTCAATTTCCACGTATTGGTCTTCCGCTAACATGGTATTTTTCATTGTTAAGGTAACTAAACCTTGGGCTTCTACAACCGAGACTGAAGGCACCTGATCTTCAAAACCAATTAATACATTTCCTGTTTTGGAAAAGCGATTAAAGTCAATACTATTTAAGGTGGCAGCGTTCTGTGACGTAGCTTCACTTTGTGGATTAACCAAATCAATTAAGTTTTCAGATGCTTTAGCAACAGCGCCCAAGCTGACAATGGCTAAGACGAACGCAATTACTAAGGCCCAGTGGAGTCTGTTACTGTTTAAGCGCTTATTAAAAATATATTTATCAGACATTATCATTTTCCCCGGCTACTGATGACATGGTTAATGTGCCAATTTTGGTTTTCCAACAACCAGCACCGTCAGGTATCATTTCTTCAATAACCACTTCTTTATCCGTTATGTTCATAATTTTACCGAAAAATAAGCCGATGTATTGGCCCTGTTTCGCCTTGTGTAGGCTGCCATCATTGGCTTTAATAAGAACCCACTGATGACCGCCAGTGCTAAATACACCTGCCATCTGTAATGCATCAATACCGTATGATTCCAATTTCTCTTTTGTACGCTGTCGGTTTGGCTGACTGCAGTTGGCCGTTTGAACGGCCACGCTTTTTGTTACTTCATTTCCTTGTTGTAATCTTTGAAATGGGCTGCGTATCCCACTAGCTGCATAATTGACCGGCTGCAACTGCTTGAACTCAGGATAATCGTCAATGCTGATATTCGTGCTTGCTTTCACATTATTGGTGTAGGCAATTAGATCATCAATTTGCGCGCTGCAAGCTGATAAGCCAATGCAGGTGGCAACCACAAGATACTTTCTTAATATTCTCGTCATTACTCTTGCCCCACATCAATCATATCGGCTTGAGTTGTCGCAGCGCGATAGGTTTTTGCCTGCATCTTTAAATTAAGGACACCTTTGTTGTTCGTGATATCAAAGTCGTGCAATGTTACAATTCTAGGGAGATTGGCGATGTTCGACGTAAATAAGCCAAATTCGTGATAATTTCCAGCCACTTCGAGTTGAATAGGTAACTCAGTATAAAATTCTTTCGGATTCTCTTGTTGCCAATTAAGTACCTTAAATGACAGGCCAGCGTCGGTTCCCACGTAAGTAATGTCGTCCAACAACCCTGGTGTTTCATTGCTGGTTGGCAACGTTTTAAGCATCGATGAAAAATCTTTTTGCATTCTTACCAGCTGTTTTTCATAAGCTTGAAGATTTACTGCAATCCTATACTTCGATTCAAAGGTTGTTCTAAGTGAGATTTCCTTGCTTTTCGAGCTGTCCAGCAAAGGCAACTTGCTACTAACAATCGCGTAATAGCAAATAGCACCTACTACTGCCACACAAAAGAGCGCAACAACGGTTTTGATTTCCTTTGGCCAAATCGCTACCTGTTCGAAATCAAGGTCGTTCATTTCCTTTAGTTTAGAAAAATCAAAAGCCATTATGGATTCCTCTTTTGAAGCGTTTCTGTATTTTGAACAGGTGCAACTTTCGGCGTAATAGAGAACGTTAATTTAAAGTCACTCAAGGCATTCGAGGTACTCACGTCAGCAGTGATCGAAGACAATACCCCGCTAGTAAACACATCAGACTGCTCAAGGTTTCGCATAAAAGCAGACAAACGATTGTTTGATTCGCTAATTCCCACAATCTCTATCAAGTTGCCGCTACGAG
>JBLHOI010000167.1:0-5359 GCA_047621375.1 Glaciecola sp. | reverse complement strand
TTACCATCCTCTGTTATTAAGCGGACAAAGATTTCATAGTAATCATGGTCATCCGATTTGTTAAGCGGGCGGTAGTGCTGGAAGTAAAGTTCGAAGGAATCTTCTGTTAACGCCCGATTAACCTCGTTGACCCAGAAGAGTTCACGTTCGTAACTACTGTTGATGTGCATATCTGTTGAATACTCATGCACTTTATCGCGTCCACTTTCTTTCGCAACAATACAGGCTGTATCGGCAAAACTCAGAAGTTCTTCGCCGCTAACGTTATTATCTTTATGTTTTGCAATACCGATACTCACACTTTGGGTAAAGCGGTGACGATCCCATTTGAATTCGAATTTACGAACTTGCGTAAGAATTTTGTAGGTTGTTTCGTGAATTTTATTTTCATCTTGATATTCAACAATAAGACCAAATTCATCAGCACTCAAGCGTGCAAAAATCCATTTTGGGTTGAATACTTCATACAGTTCATGTGCAAGTTCCTTAATGAATACATCACCAGCAACATGCCCACAGGTATCATTGATCACTTTAAATTGGTCAACATCTATATAAAATAGAGCAACGTTTTTTTCCTCAACCTTCGATTGAGTCATTTTTTCATTCAATAGCTTTAAGAAGTGACGACGATTATGTAAGCCTGTTAATTGATCGTGGGTATTCAAGTACTGCAAATTAATTTGATCGACTCTGCGTTCGGTAATATCGAATAAGCTACCAAAATGCTCTGCGTCACCTTTAGCTTTGCTAATTTGGCTTGATATTGAGAACCAAAATTCTCTACCATCAAAGCGTTTCCCTTTAAACTCCCTTCCCAGCACCGTTTGTTGCGCTGATAACTCACCTAGCAACAAGTCAGCTTCAATGGGGTTTGAAAACAAATCATGTATTTTATGAAAAGTATCGAGGAGATGGCGTTCTGACTTAAAGCCAAAAAGTGAAGTGAAAGCGGTATTTGCACGCAATAAGGTTCCGTCCGACTTTGCGGCGTATAGACCTTCGGCTGCATTATCAAACACATCTGCATAATTTTGCAGATTATTTATAATGGCCGCTTGCTCATATTCTTGTCGGTACACCAATGAATATTCACGGCTGATAATAGCAACACCGATTAGCATGATGCCGAAGCAAGTAAAAGCGAAAGGCAATGCTGCTGAATAGCTCAGATGACTAGCACCTCGCGCAAATGAGAGTATCTCCAATACGGCGACTAAAGCTATTGCAAGCCACCCACAGAAATAAATAACAGTGCTGCGCATATCAATTTTAGATCGATAGATAAGCGTCGCGAAGAGTTTACTGACTAAAAAGGCGATGATAATGCTTAGAATAGATATCAGCTGCCAAAAATCGTTGTATAGAAATAACGTGATGATCGGGACTAACAGCAAAATATAGTGAGCTCGCAACCAAACTCGGGGCACGGGGATAAATATATCGCGTCCAATCTTAATCGCGGCAAATAAGCTAATAGTTAAACTAAAAGCGGTTATTTCAGCCGCAAAAGCGGGAAGATTAAATAGGCTAGGTAGAATTCCTTCTGCACTGAGTAATGTTGTCATTGATGCCACTGCAAAGATAGCAAACCAAAAGCGAGCGGGTGCATTTTTTAGCATGTAAGTGATTAAGAAATAGGTGGCCAATAGAGACAAACCACCACAAAGAGCGCCAAGCAAGATAAGCCTAACGTTACTTTGTTGCTCAAATTTTTGCTCATCCCATAATTCGATTGGTAAGATTGCAGAACCATCGTCATCTATTCTCAAGTAGACATTCAGTAATTGATCAGGGCGAGATGTAATCGCCATTCTAAAACCATGTAAACCACTAGTATCGACATTGGGGCTGGTGTTATTGCGCTGAATGGACTGAATAATGCGACCTTGGTCATCAAGTAAAAAACCATCTACGCGGTCAATAAAGGTATTTCCAGCAATAAGTATTAAAGGAATATTACTACTACTAGAATTTTGAATTTGGAAGCGAACCCATAACACGTTGTTTTCTGGGATCGGAGTGAAGGAAAACTGGCGTTGCCACTCAGTGAGTTGAACAACATCGGAAAGTAACAAACCTTCGCCGGTATATTGCAAGGCTACGATAGTTTGTAAATTAATTGACGCACTAATATCTTTTACGTCGACTGCATTCATATCAGTATTGCTGCGCTCGAGCAGACTTTCTTGACTGAATGCCATTATTGGCAGCGCATTTAGCGCTAATAAAAGTCCGATAAATAAACACTGCGCAAATAATGCTTTCAATTCTATTCTGTCCTTTTGCAACGTTAGCACCTAGTTTAATATTAAAACAATGCTTGTTAGTAAGGAAAAATATATCTAGTTTAAATACTCAAACATTTGATATTAATGATAACAAGGTGTTTCTATTTAAGTGCTTTGATTGCAGATAATAACCGATGCGTGCGCTAGTGGATACAAAACAAGGATGAGGTTTACAACTTAACTGCTACATGACAATGAAATACCTTTTTGCTTGTTAGCTGGTGGCCTAGAAAAATGCACAAATTTAGGATGATCTGCAAACGGTGATGTGAGCACAGTTATTAAGGCCTCACAAATCGAAAAGTCGTCATTTTCAGCGGCTTCAATTGCTTCTTGTGCTAAATGATTACGCAGCACAAATTTAGGATTAACGGCTAGCATTTTTTGTTGAATTTGTGCCCAAGTATCGTTTGATAATGCCAGTAAACTTTGTTGTATCTGGTGATAATTAACACACCATTGACGGACCCGTTCTGCTTGTACAAAGTTATCTGAAATAACTTTTATATTTAAATCTTTAAGCGATAGCAAATGCTCACTAACCAGCCGGAATGACTGATGAAAATCGGCTTTTTCTTCCTTCAAAATAGTCATCCACTCGGCTATTAAACTATCCATCTCAGAAACAAGTTCAGCGTCATTAATTACATGTTCATACAAACCTAAGCGTTGCTTCATCAGTGTTTGATATTCGTCTACTAAGGTAATTTCATAAGTAGATAATATACTTTTTATGGCGTCTATTTCTAAAAATGGCGTGAACGCATGTGCTAACGCATTCAAATTCCACAGTCCTATGCTGGGTTGCTGATCAAACGCATATCTGCCTGCATGGTCAGAATGGTTACCTATGTATTCGGGGACAAAATCGTCAAGAAACGCATAAGGTCCGTAATCAAATGTAATGCCATGAATCGACATATTGTCGGTATTCATTACGCCATGGTTAAACCCATAGGCTTGCCACTTTGCAATCATCAATGCGGTATTTTTAACAATGGTTTGGAGCATATCTGCATGTGGTGTTGGTGACTCTAAACAGCCAGGAAAATGGTGTTTAAAAGAGTAATCAAATAGGGCTTCGACTTCTTGCGGTTGATTGCTGTGATGAAAGTACTCAAAGTGACCAAAGCGAATGTGACTTGGACAGGTTCTAATCATCATTGCACCACGTTCACGTTGTTCCCGCTGAACCGGTTCGTGACTGGTCAACAAACACAGAGAACGACTGCTTGGAATACCTAGAGCATGCAAGGCTTCACCCGCAAGATATTCTCGAATAGTAGAACGTAAAACAGCGCGTCCGTCGGCGTGTCGGCTGTAGGGTGTTGGACCAGCTCCTTTTAAATGCAAATCCGAAAAGACACCGTTGGGCGCTTTAATTTCACCGAGAAGCAACCCGCGGCCATCACCTAGGTTAGGGTTCCATTGGCCAAATTGATGGCCTCCATATTTTTGTGCAACACTGTTTGCTTGTAACTCACCATTCTCACTAAAGAGTGCCATTAATAATGCGTCGGTCTCAAGTTCAGCTAGGTCAATGCCTAGTTCGTTTGCGAGAGATTCATTGCGCATAGCAACCCGCGCACGAGTAACTGGAAACGGTTTTACCTGGCTACTGATAGCGCTTAGTTCGGTGGCATAATGATGAAAGAGTTGCATGCTATCTTGTTTGAATTAATATGCATCAACTATACGTTAGTTTTACGCGAAGGAGTCAATTATGAGAAAAATAATTAACAGAAACAAGATAAGGAAATCCTTAAACAAGCGGCTCGTCGTGCTATTGGCTTTTTCTGCGCTGAGTCTTTCAGCCTGTGCAGAAACAATATTACAAGGCGATATTGAGCAAGGTGAAGGACTATCTCAGGTATGCGCTATGTGTCATGGCGCAAATGGCATATCAAACGTACCTATATACCCGAATTTGGCAGGTCAAAAAGAACAATACTTAGTCCTTCAATTAAGGGCATTCCGCAGTGGTGAGCGGGTTAATATGGCGATGACTTCTCATGCACAAAAACTAACAGACCAAGATATTGCCGACTTATCAGCCTACTATGCACAACTTAACCCTCAGGCTAAATAAAACTATTTTTAATCTAAATGGCTTATCTATAAGTAACAATATAATGCGAGAAAGCTAAGAATCGGTAAATGAGGAAGCTTGTTTATCTCTGGATACAATGGCTTAGTTTTAAGAAATTAGCAAACAAACTTATAGTTGATTACAAAAATAAAGGTGATCAGTGGAATAGCATATTAACGCTTAAGGAAAGCTCATGTTTCAGTTACATCATTTAAATAGCTCACGCTCTCAACGCATCGTTTGGATGCTGGAAGTCGTTGGCGCAGATTATGAAATCAAGGTTTATAAACGCGACCCTAAAACTAATTTGGCTCCGCCTGAGTTAACAGAAATCCATCCATTAGGCCGAGCACCGGTGGTGAGCCATAACGGAAAAGTGATTGCCGAGTCAGGTGCAATTTGTGATTATATTGCTAGGCAGTTCCCAGACTCAGGCATGTTACCAGATGCCAGCGCTGACACTTTTAACGATGTGCAGTTTTGGTCTCACTACTCTGAAGGTAGCTTTATGCCCCCTTTAGTTACGAGTATGGTGCTTGAAAAGGCAAGAGCTAAAGCCAGCCCATTCTTTGTTCGTTATATTGCGGATAAAATTATTGACGGTGTAATGGATGCCTATTTCGGTAAAAACATCCAAGATAACCTAGCATTTGTTGAAGCGCATTTAGCGAATAATAAATGGTTTGTAGGCGACGCACCCACTCTCGCTGATGTACAAATGAGTTTTGGCCTTGAGGGTTTGTTCGATTCTGGAAAACTAAAGCCTTTTAAGCATATGACGGCTTACGTTCAGCAACTTAGAAACTTAGACAGTCACATAACAGCAATGTCTAAAATACGTGATGAAGAAGCTTCGATATAAATTGCTGAGCGCTTTTTAATTTAAGGTTCGAGGTGTGGTCTAGCAAAGCCAGTGTTTTATCACCATTAATTCGTCAACATGTCAAATGAGTGAAGGCTTCAACGAGCCCCTAAATAG
>JBLHOI010000166.1:0-5390 GCA_047621375.1 Glaciecola sp. | reverse complement strand
ATGTACAGCCGCTATGCAGAAACAAAAGGCTGGAAACTTGAACTGATGAGTTCGAACCATGGTGACCATGGTGGCTACAAAGAAATTATAGTTAACGTCAGTGGTGCCGGTGCTTATGGTGTATTGAAATTTGAGTCGGGTGGTCATCGCGTTCAACGAGTACCAGAAACAGAGTCTCAAGGCCGTATCCATACGTCGGCATGCACAGTCGCCGTTTTGCCTGAAATTCCAGAATCAGAAGCGATTGAGATTAACGCTGGGGATCTTCGCGTGGACACTTACAGAGCATCCGGGGCAGGTGGTCAGCATGTTAATAAAACTGATTCTGCAATTCGACTCACGCATTTACCCACCGGAGTCGTTGTTGAATGTCAGGATGAACGTTCGCAGCATAAAAATAGAGCAAGAGCGATGTCAGTGCTGCAAGCGCGCCTAAATCAAATTGAAGAAGATAAGCGCAATGCAGAAGAGGCGAGTACGAGAAAAAGCTTAGTGGGTAGTGGTGATCGTTCAGAGCGTATACGCACTTACAACTTTCCTCAAGGACGCGTAACAGACCACCGTATTAATCTAACGTTATATAAACTAGATGATATTATTGCGGGTGATTTAGGCTCATTAATGGAACCTATCCGTCAAGAGCATCAAGCGGATATGCTCGCTTCATTGTCTGAAGAGTATTGATTAAAAAGTGGCGTCGACTCGCAATAGCTTAAGAATTGATGGTGCTAGCGAAACACAAGTTAGTGACTTCAGTGCACGCATTAATTCATGTCAGACAATTGCCGATGCCCTGTCTTTAAGTCGAGAAGTGCTAACTGAATATCAGGAAAATCTCACTTTTAATGAACCTGCGATAGAGGCTAAGATATTTGTTGAATATGCATTCGAAAAAACGTCAATACAGTTAATAACGCAAAGCAATGAGTTGCTTTGTGATGACGGTAAAAAGAAACTAATAAGGATACTTAGCAAACGTATACATGGCTATCCTGTCGCTTATATAGTCGGATATCAGCCCTTTTGGACTCTTAATTTAGGTGTGTCAGAACACACCTTAATTCCCAGAGCCGATTCTGAAATTGTGGTTGAAATGGCTATAGCATTGCCGCTATCCAAGGGTGCGAATGTGTTGGATTTGGGCACCGGTACAGGTGCTATTGCCCTCGCAATTAAATCGGAACGTTCGCACTGGATTGTCTCTGGATGTGATTTCAAAGAAGAAATAATTAAACTTTCGCAGGCGAACGCAAGCCTCAATAGTTTAGATGTAGAGTTTGTGCTAAGTAACTGGTTTTCAGCTATTACAGCAGCGCAAGCCTTCGATTTAATTGTTTCTAATCCTCCCTATGTCGAATCAAATTCAGCATGGCTCAACCAAGGTGATGTGCGGTTTGAGCCTAACAGTGCGTTGACTTCCGGCATAGACGGCTTGGACGATATTAGGCATATTATTTGCAAAGGTACTGACTATCTAAAACTCGGTGGTTATTTGTTACTCGAGCATGGACATCAGCAAGCCAACATTATTCAGCAGCTCATGCTGCAACGGGGTTATCAGGAAGTGGCGACAAAAAAAGATTTAAATGGCTTGGATCGGGCGACCTTGGGCCGATGGCTAGGATAATGGTAAGTGACAACAAGCCCTTATTAAATCACCACTTTACAAAAGTGATATATTGGTAACGTGATTCAAACCAAGCTTTACAACAATTACCTTAAATAACACGAATAGCTGAGGCGTAAACACACACAATCGTTAGCTTCATAATAATAACAACATTAGCTATAAACGAATCATTATAAAAAAGGACGATGATATGTATCAAATCGTAATGCATCTTCACGTTACCGCTGTGGTAATTAGTTTAGCCATTTTCTCATTCCGTTTTGCACTAACACTCAAAAACAGCACAGTATTACAAAAAAAATGGCTTAAGATAATGCCGCATGCTGTTGACACAGTATTGATTGGAACCGCTATTTGGCTGTTAACGTTTTCTAGCATGATACAAGTTGACGGTTGGGTGGCGAGCAAGGTTATCGGTCTGATTTTATATATTGTGTCTGGTTTATTTGCGTTAAAATGGGCGAAAACAAATAGGTCGCGTGTCATCGGTTTTGTTTGTGCCGTTATTTGGATGCTACTAACGGCAACGGTGGCGGTTACTAAGCAACCATTCTCATTTTTGGCTTAGGTATTGTAGCTTCATATTTTAGTGTACTTTTAGATAGTTTTGATTTAGCCGCTTAGCATTAATATTTTGCAAATAGGCTCAATGACCATAGGATTTTTTGTTGTGATTAAACAAGTTAAAATACAAGAGTTAACCGTTGACAATAATGCACCATTTGTTCTTTTTGGTGGCATGAATGTGTTAGAGTCGCGGGATTTAGCAATGCAAATCGCTGAAAAATATAAAGAAATTACGACAAAGTTAGGAATTCCATATGTCTTTAAGGCATCTTTTGATAAGGCAAACAGAAGCTCTGTCAATTCTTATCGTGGTCCTGGTTTGGAAGAAGGTTTGAAAATATTTGAAGAAATTAAAACTCAGTTTCACGTGCCTATCATTACCGATGTTCACGAATCTTTTCAAGCAGCGCCTGTTGCTGAAGTGGCCGACGTCATTCAATTGCCCGCCTTTTTAGCTCGTCAAACTGACTTGGTTGTTGCTATGGCAAAAACTAACGCCGTTATTAATGTGAAGAAGCCGCAATTTCTAGCTGCTCATGAAATGCGGCATATAATCAAAAAGTTTGAGGAAGCAGGAAATCAAAAAATTCTTTTGTGTGAGCGAGGCTCTTGTTATGGCTATAATAATTTAATCGTCGATATGTTGGGTATGGATGAAATGAAAACCATGGCACCGGTTATTTTTGATGCCACTCATGCACTGCAGCAACCTGGTGGACGCGCTGATTCTGCTGGCGGACGCAGACAACAGGCTGCAGAACTTGCACGCAGTGGCATGGCATTAGGTATTGCTGGTTTATTTATAGAATCCCATCCCAATCCAGATGAAGCTATGTGTGACGGCCCATGTGCACTGCCCTTGGATAAGTTAGAGGGGTATTTATCGCAAATGAAAGCGGTGGATGAGTTGGTCAAAAGCTTTGCCCCACTTAACATTACTTAGCCATCTGGGCAATAATTCGATTTTTTTGCAAGGAAGCTAAAGGTGTTTGAAATAAGTGTGCAAGAATTGCCTCAACTCGTTAACTCTCGCGTTCTCAGTATTGGTTTCAGTAACGTTCGCTTTCACTTGTATAATAGTGTTTCTATAAAATGACACATAACGACGAAGCCGTCATTCTTCTGCATGGTTTGGCTCGCAACGCTTCTTCAATGAACAAGCTTGAAAGAGCATTGACAGAATGGGGATACAAAGTTGTTAATGTTGATTATCCCTCAACAAAGCATGATATCGAATCTCTTGCAGAATTGAGTATTGGTAACGCCATTGATGATGTTGGCCCGCATAGTAAAATTCATTTCGTAACGCATTCGATGGGAGGGATTTTGGTCAGGCAGTTTCTGCGCAGACATAAAATGCCTAGCCTGGGTCGAGTGGTGATGATGGGACCTCCCAATTCGGGCAGTGAAATAGTTGACCTCCTGCAAAACGTACCTGGATTTAAAACAGTGAATGGCCCCGCTGGTCTTCAGCTTTCTGCTAAAAAAGATGCATTACCTAATCAATTAGGCCCGGCTGACTTTGAATTGGGTATTATTGCAGGCTCTCGTAGTGTCAATTTGGTTTTATCGACAATGCTACCAATGCCCAATGACGGCAAAGTCTCAGTTGAAAGTTCCAAATTAGCGGGAATGGCAGATCACATTATCATGCCAGTGACACACACTTTTATGATGCGAAACCCGGCTGTTATTAAACAAGTTATCGTATTTTTACAATTTGGCAAATTTAAATCAGTCGAAAGCTAGATTTATTAAGATAGGCAACATTTTTTATATTTTTTACCGCTGCCACATGGGCAATGCTCGTTCCTATTTGGCGTCAACTTCCCTGATTTGTCTTGTACAGCGCCTGTCGTGTAATACCATTTATTGTCTTGTTTTATAAAGCTTGAAAGTTCATGCATCGCAAAATGTTCATCGCCCACAGTATAGTTAGCGATAAATTCGACGCTTCCCATGTTTTCTGTTGTTGCTGATGACAGTACATCGAGCTTACGCCATCTTATATTATCTGCGGAGTCGCTTAATACCTTTACGCTCAATTGCTGTCTTTGAGCGGGCGCATAAGTTGCTAATACGTAGGCATAGTTCTTAATGGCATATGCACTAAATCGTGAGCGCATTAATTGCTCTGGATTTTCAGCGTTGGTATTTTTTATTATCGGTTCGCAACAGTCTGAAAATAAAAAGTTGCTGCAACAGTAACAATGCATTTGTATCTCAAGATTAAAATTTCACGCTGAGAAGATACTAAAAAAGCATGCTTTTTTCTAGGTAAAGATTGAGAGCTTGGCTTCAGAGTTGTCGTATTTCTACAATAAATCTAAAACTCACTTAATTCGCCAAAATTCAATAAAATCGAGGATGATTTTATATGATTTATATTTCATCAAATAGAGCAATCTCATCGGATGAGTTGTGTTGTATAGCCCAATTTACGCTATTCCTATATAAAAATAGTTTAAATTCCTTTAAAATATGCAACGCAGAATTACAAGCGAGCACAATTTTAATTAATATTGAAAAGCATTTGATTGTAATCTAACTACATTATATTCGAATAACTTCGTTATTCTATCTTACAAGCATAAGGATTTTAATGACTACTGATACATCCAAGATTATTTACACCATTACCGATGAAGCTCCAGCTTTGGCAACGCAATCATTATTGCCGATCATTAAAGCATTCACTGCATCTTCCGGTATTGCTGTTGAAACTCGCGATATTTCTTTAGCTGGCAGGATCATTGCAAACTTCCCTGATTACTTAACTGAAGAACAGCGCATTGCTGATGCACTTGCTGAACTTGGCGAATTGGCTAAGACACCTGAAGCAAACATTATTAAATTGCCAAACATTAGCGCCTCGGTACCGCAACTTCACTCTGCCATTAAAGAACTTCAGGCGAAAGGCTATGCTTTACCGAATTACCCAGAAAACCCAAAAACTGAAGACGAAAAAGCCATCAATTTAACCTATGCTAAAGTACTGGGTTCCGCAGTGAACCCTGTCTTGCGTGAGGGTAACTCTGATCGTCGTGCGCCAGCTTCAGTAAAGCAGTATGCTCGCATCAACCCGCATTCGATGGGTGCTTGGGCAACAGATTCAAAATCTCATGTTTCGCATATGGAATCAGGCGATTTCTATGGCAGCGAGCAATCATTAACCGTTTCTGGTGAACAAGAT
>JBLHOI010000165.1:0-5442 GCA_047621375.1 Glaciecola sp. | reverse complement strand
GGTGTATTTGCTGCAGGCGACGTGAGCGACCATGTCTACAGACAAGCTATTACATCAGCCGGTACTGGCTGTATGGCTGCCCTTGATGCTGAAAAGTTCTTGGATGCTCAGTAGTCGTTTTATATATTTTAAAAATGCGGTAATTCCTTTTGGGAAGCCGCATGATTGAATTATTTAAACTCGATCATACGGAACATTTTCCAGCCGTCGATTTTGCATTAGATGAGCCTAATGGTTTGCTTGCATTTGGCGGTGACCTTTCAGTTAGTCGATTAATAAATGCTTATCGATCAGGGATATTTCCGTGGTTTGGTGATGAAGAACCTTATCTATGGTGGTCACCCGACCCTCGAGGTATTTTAGAATTAAACAAGTTTCATATCTCAAAGAGTTTACGCAAATCATTAAAAAAAGCGGAATACCAAGTTACACTAAATAATAACTTTTTAGGTGTTATTAATAGGTGTTCGAAAATACCAAGAAAAACGCGCGGACCAAGTCAAGAGAGCGACACTAGCACGCAAACTTGGATAACTGAAGACATGCTCAGGGCGTATATAAAATTGCACGAGGCGGGATATGCGCATTCAATTGAAATTTGGTATGAAGAAGAAATGGTTGGTGGGTTATACGGCGTTGCTGTCGGCGGTGTTTTTTGCGGCGAATCTATGTTCCACTCTAGAACCGATGCATCAAAAATCGGATTGTATGCACTAGTTCAGCACATGAAAAAGTATAAAATGGGCTTTATAGATTGCCAAATGGAAACATCTCATTTAGCTACATTAGGCTGTGAAGCAGTGTCTCGCGAACATTTCCTTGAGCGCCTAGGCCGGCATAAAGATAGACACATAGCCCCTGAAATTTGGTGTCCTCAAACGTTAGGAAACCTGATTTGAAATTTGGTATCACTCAACAATTTGACTGCAATTATCTGCCGGATCGCAAAGAACAGCTGCTTGTTTGTGTAGAGCCCCCTACTATCCTGCAGCATATTTTTTCAGACTTGACGGAATCTGGTTTTAGGCGCAGCGGAGAACAAATATATCGGCCGCATTGCTTGCAGTGCAATCAATGTCAATCAATCCGAGTATTAGCCCGAACCTTTATTAGTAGTAAAAGTCAGAAACGTGTTCTTTCGAAGAACAAAGATTTACAGATAAAAATCAGTAACGAAAATAAACCCGAATATTATTCATTGTATGAAAAATACGTAAACAACGTACATTCCGATGGCAGCATGTTCCCTGCATCAGAAGCCCAGTACTATGGATTTATTAATTGTGAATGGCAATATCCCATTTTCATTGAGGCTCTTTTGGACGGTCAACTCATTGGGGTTGCCGTTACTGACAAACTCAAGCATGGCTATTCTGCTCTATATACCTTTTTAGAACCAAGTATGAGCAAACGTTCGCTTGGTATCTTTTTTATACTGAAGCAAATTCAATTAACTGTAGACCAAAATCTGCCCTACCTTTATCTAGGCTATCAGGTTGATGCGTGTAAGAAAATGAATTACAAACAGAACTTCTATCCGCATGAGCGTTTCTTTGAAAATAAGTGGAATTTATGCGTAAAAGACACATGAATCCCTTTACATACAAGTGCATTTGCGTTAACTTGTGCGCGGAAAAATATTGACTAACATATTGAGGTTGTTGCTTTAGATGGCAAAAGAAGATTGTATTGAAATGGAAGGTACGGTGTTAGATACACTTCCAAACACCATGTTCCGAGTTGAATTGGAAAATGGTCACGTAGTGACTGCGCATATTTCAGGTAAAATGCGTAAAAACTACATTCGTATATTAACAGGTGACAAAGTTACCGTTGAGATGACTCCATACGACCTTAGTAAAGGCCGTATTATCTATAGAGCGCGTTAACAGTCAAATTGAGACGTTGAGTCAACGGACATATTTCTGTTGATTAAAACGCTTCGACTTAAACCCCGCTAGCTTGGTATGGCATCAGTCATTTAACTAACAAGCGTAAAATATTCAAAAAAAAACCGCCAACAGGCGGTTTTTTTATCTTTTCTTACTAGCTAGACTTAAGTGTATTAACAACTAAGCCTCGGTCTTTGCTTTGGTCACTGGCACATATTCAAAGGTCAACTCGTCTTTCTCCAGATCAACTTTAACTTCACCACCATTACTTAGTTTTCCAAACAATAATTCGGTAGCGAGTTCCTTCTTGAGCTTCTCTTGAATCACTCGAGACATTGGTCTTGCACCCATTGTTTTGTCGTAGCCTTTCTTCGCTAACCAATCGCGAGCTTTCTCTGACACCTCCAATGAGACACCCTTCTGATCAAGCTGAGCTTGTAACTCAATAATGAACTTATCAACAACTTGCAAGATCACTTGCTCATCCAAGTGGTTGAACCAAACAATAGCATCGAGTCGGTTTCTAAACTCAGGTGAGAATGTCTTATTGATTTCAGACATTGCATCATGGCTGTGGTCTTGGTCCTTAAAGCCGATCGATTTGCGCATTGTTTGTTGAACACCGGCATTAGTCGTCATTACTAACACAACATTTCTGAAATCAACCTTGCGACCATTATTGTCCGTTAGTGTGCCGTGATCCATCACTTGCAGAAGAATGTTGTAAATATCTGAGTGTGCCTTTTCCATTTCATCTAGCAGAACAACACAATACGGGTTTTTAATTACCGCATCTGTCAATAAGCCGCCTTGATCGTAGCCAACGTAACCAGGAGGTGCACCAATTAGACGAGAAACAGCATGGCGCTCCATGTATTCTGACATATCAAAACGCGCTAACTCAACACCCATTACTTTTGCTAGTTGCTGCGTAACTTCTGTTTTACCCACTCCTGTTGGACCTGCAAATAAGAAATTACCAATCGGCTTAGATTCATTTCCTAGGCCCGACCGAGATAACTTAATCGCGTCTGTGAGTATGTCTATAGCCTCGTCTTGGCCAAACACAACCATCTTAAGGTTACGCCCAAGATTTTTAAGGACCTCCCTGTCAGAGGTCGAGACCGACTTTTCAGGAATACGTGCTATTTTTGCAATTATTTGTTCAATATCACTAACGTTAATCGTCTTTTTACGCTTTGATGCTGGCAACAATTGCTGACTCGCGCCAGCTTCATCCATCACATCAATCGCTTTATCCGGCAAATGACGTTCGTTAATATATTTAGCCGAAAGCTCTGCAGCTGCAGCAAGCGCTTTTTGCGTAAATCGAACACTGTGGTGTTCTTCATATCGGGACTTCAAACCCATTAAAATTTTTGTAGTATCAGCGACACTTGGCTCAGCGACATCCACTTTCTGAAAGCGACGTGCGAGTGCGCGATCTTTCTCAAAAATACTTTGGTACTCTTGATAAGTCGTTGCACCAATGCAGCGTAATTCACCACTACTCAATTTAGGCTTTAACAAGTTTGAGGCATCCATGACACCACCAGATGCTGCACCAGCACCAATAATAGTATGGATTTCATCAATAAAAAGAATCGCATCTGGGTCAGCACTCAACTCTTTTAAAATACCTTTCAATCGTTTTTCAAAATCTCCACGGTATTTTGTACCTGCCAACAGAGCGCCTAGGTCGAGTGAATAAACAGTAGATGATGCGATAACATCAGGCACATCTTTCTGCACAATTCTATACGCTAAACCTTCAGCAATTGCGGTTTTACCAACGCCAGCTTCTCCAACCAATAAAGGATTGTTTTTGCGACGGCGACATAAAATCTGAATACTTCTTTCTAATTCTTGATCACGGCCAATAAGCGGATCAATTTTTCCTTCTTTTGCGGAAACGTTAAGGTTTGTTGCGTATTTCGAAAGCATTGACTGATTTTCTTCATTATCAGCTCCGTCCTCCCGTACTTCTTCTGGTCTATCCGATTCATCATCAGTCTTGCTTACGCCATGTGAGATGTAATTAACAACATCCAAACGAGTGACATCAGCTTTTTTAAGGATATAAACAGCTTGTGATTCTTGCTCACTAAAAATGGCAACCAGCACGTTTGCTCCAGTCACTTCACCTTTACCCGATGATTGGACGTGAAAGACAGCGCGTTGTAATACTCGTTGAAAGCCTAACGTGGGCTGTGTCTCACGCTCAGTGCTTTGCTGTTCAGACATTAACGGCGTTGTTTCATTGACGAAATTGGTTAACTCAGAGCGTAGCGCTTCGATACTTGCACCGCATGCTTTTAACGCTTCCTGGGCCGCAGAATTGTCGAGCAACATAAGTAACAAATGCTCTACAGTCATAAACTCATGACGATGCTGGCGCGCGAAGACAAAGGCTTCATTTAATGTTTGTTCTAAATCTTTATTTAACATCTCTTCCCCTTACTATTGCGCAGGTTCCATTGTACACTTCAATGGATGTTGGTATTTCCGTGAATACTGGCTTACTTGCATCACTTTTGTCTCTGCAATCTCTGCAGTATATACGCCACAAACAGCCTTACCTTTATAATGCACGGTTAGCATTACTTGGTTGGCCTTTTCCGAATCGATGTTAAAGAAAGTAGTCAATACCTCGATCACGAAATCCATTGGCGTATAGTCGTCGTTGTTGAGCATCACCTGATACATCGGAGGTGGTTCAACTTTTTTCTTGACGGTATCAATTTGTTTTTCGCCGTCAATGCTTGTGGTATTTTCTTTTGTCATAGTTAATATAATAGTGTCAAAGGTGAGAACAAGACCAGTTTTTTTAAAAAATCGTCATAATATTTAATTTATACTTGACAAATGCTGGTTAAAAAAACTACAGTTTTAAATTGTGATACTTTTTTCGTGAGTGTCATCTGGTGCTTCTTATATTGTGGGGGCAGATTCGCTGTAATTCAAGGATCAAGAAAAGGAAGTAGCATGGCACTCGGCAAAGTAAAATGGTTTAACAATGCAAAGGGATTTGGGTTTATTGTGCCAGAAGATGGTGGCGAAGATTTATTTGCGCATTACTCCACTATAAAGATGGATGGATATCGTTCTTTAAAAGCGGGTCAGGAAGTGACTTATGAAGTCCAACAAGGTCCCAAAGGTCTGCATGCGGAGAACATTGGTTTAAATGGCGAAGAACCAGAAAGGTAGTCGACAATTTATCAATAGCAATTTAATAGACGTAATAAGCGGGATATGGTCCTGCTTTTTTGTACCTGAGATTACTATTTAATTATAAAAAATGCTCACCCAACAATCTAAAATTCCGGTAATTTCCACCACTGTATTTAGTATTAATACTCACCAAGGCTGATTCAAACGTCTGCAAGCGTAAAAAGAAACTTACGATAAACCCGACTTCGTGGCATAATTATCTGCATTAAATACGAGAAATAAAATTCGGGTAGTAAATTTTCGTGAAAAACTCACAATCAACGTATTTTAGTCAGCGCAGAAAAAAACAAGACAACAAGCAGGCCGAGCCAAAAAAGAC
>JBLHOI010000164.1:0-5442 GCA_047621375.1 Glaciecola sp. | reverse complement strand
GGGTTGCGCATTTACCTTTATCAAATTGACAACTTGTGCAATTATCTCTTTACGTAAGCGTTCGTCACGTTGCTTGTCACTCAACAATCGGTCTTTTTGCTGCTTAGCGGCCAAAGCAGCCGCCGCTGCTTTTTTAGCTTCATTTTCTATTTCTTGATTATTGCGCTGTTTTGCCTTTATCTGCTGATGTTTTTCTTGCTTAATCTTTTTTGCTTTCTTTTTGTCAGCTAAGCCTGCTTTAAGCAGTTGTTCTTGTAACGATAATGCCATTGTTATTCTCTATTTTTTCGCTTTCTTACGTTTGTCGTCGACAACCCATTTATCGTTTTCATACCAAGCTGACCAGCCAGTTGCTTTGCTTTTGTCATCCTCTGACATTACATACTGCTGCTTGGTTTTGCGGCTAAATCGAACAATCGATGGGTTTTTATCTGGATCAGCTTTTGGGGCATCGGCTAAGTAATAGAACTTCGGAGAAATTCGGTCTCTAAAACGTACTAACTCTTCCACTCGAGGAGCTCGCGTTTCACGTGATTTAGGGAACGTGTGAGCAGCAAGAAAAAGTCCTGCTGCGCCATCTCTCAATACAAAATGAGCGTCTGATTTTTCACATTCTAATTCGGGTAAAAACACAGGGTCTTCTTTAGGTGGCGCGGCTTCCCCACTGCGTAATAGTTTGCGCGTATTTTTACATTCTTCGCCATTACAACCAAAGTATTTACCAAATCGGCCACTTTTGAGTTCCATATTACTGCCGCACTTATCGCACTCAATGATAGGTCCATCGTAGCCTTTAATTTTAAACACACCTTGTTCAACAAAAACGCCATCACATGTGGGTGCATTACCGCACACATGTAGCTTTCGTTTTTCGTCGACCAAATAACTGTCCATTGCAGTGCCGCACTTGTCACATCGACGTTTCGCGCGCAATACTTCAGTTTCTAATTCTTCTTCATCGTCAACCTTAATCACCTCATCTCCAGGCGTAAGGTTCATCGTATTAGTACACTTTTCTTTGGGTGGCAAATTATAGCCTGAACAACCTAAGAACACACCAGTACTGGCTGTTCGCATATTCATTTGACGCGAACATTTGCCGCATTCGATATCTACCGGAACAGCTTCGTTAAGCTTCATCCCGCCATCTTCTACTGGTTTCTCTGCAATCTCTAATTGTTCCGAAAACTCGGAATAAAAATCATCTAAAACGGTCTTCCATTTCGTTTCACCGTGAGCAATGTCATCTAGTCGCTGCTCCATCTTTGCGGTAAAATCAAAGCTAATGAGATCCGAGAAATTTTCGACCAATCTGTCATTGACGATCTCGCCCATCTTTTCAGCATAAAAGCGTTTACTATCTAATTTTACGTAACCACGGTCTTGAATAGTAGAAATAATACTTGCGTACGTTGAAGGACGACCAATGCCTCTTTTCTCCAGCTCTTTAACCAACGATGCTTCATTGAATCGGGCAATCGGTTTGGTAAAGTGTTGTTTAGGATCTAGTTCATTTAACTTAAGCTTCTCATCTTGCTTCACGTTAGGCAGTAAAAGTTCGTTATCTCCCTTACGCTTTATTTGCGGCTGAACAACAGTCCAACCATCAAATAATAACACTCTGCCCTTGGCAGTTAATTCATATCCATTCGCTTCAACGCGAATAGTCGTAGCATCATATTTGGCCGGTGTCATTTGGCATGCAACAAATTGTCGCCAAATGAGCTCATAGAGACGCTGAGCATCTCTTTCAACATCCTTGAGCATATCCGCCTTCATAGCAACGTTAGACGGTCTGATGGCTTCATGCGCCTCTTGAGCGCCATCCTTGCTTCCATACACAAGTGGGTCGCTAGGTAAATACTGATCGCCAAAGTTTTTTTGAATATATTGGCGACATCCTTCCACTGCATCTTTGCTTAAATTCGTAGAGTCGGTTCTCATATATGTAATGTGGCCGGCTTCATACAAGCGCTGAGCCATCGTCATGGTTTTCTTCACGCCATAACCAAGTCGCGTACTCGCGGCTTGTTGCAATGTTGACGTGATAAAAGGTGCCGATGGTCGGCTTTGAGTTGGTTTAGATTCCCGACTAGCAACCGTATACTCAGTCGACTCTAAAGCCTGGACTGCAGCGTCAGCTTGTTCTTTATTGACCGGTTTAAATGCTGTGCCGTTGTGCTTCGCAACTAGCATATTCAATACTTCTTTTGACTGCGTACTGAGGTCGGCATGAATATCCCAGAATTCTTCTGGTACAAAAACCTTAATTTCTCGTTCACGCTCCACAACAAGACGCACGGCAACTGACTGAACTCGGCCGGCGGATAAGCCGCGAGCAACTTTTTTCCACAGTAAAGGAGAGACCATAAAACCAACAACACGATCCAGAAACCGTCGTGCTTGCTGCGCGTTTACTCTATTTATGTTGACAATACCGGGGTCAGAAAAGGCTTCTTGAATAGCGTTCTTAGTAATTTCGTTAAACACAACACGTTGAAAGGTTTTGCCTTTACTATCGAGCAGCTCTTGGAGATGCCACGCAATAGCTTCACCCTCTCTGTCCAAATCGGTCGCGAGGTAGATAGTGTCTGCATCTTTCGCTAGTTTTTTTAATTCCGCAACCACTTTTTCTTTACCCTGCAAAATTTGATAATGCGCCATCCAGTTTTGCTTTGGATCAACGCCCATGCGGTCGACCAATTTCTGATATTCAAAATCTTTTAAATACGCAGCTTTCTTTTTGTCCGTCCACTGATTAAGTTCTTTCGCTGGTTTTTTGGGCTCAACTCTCCCTAATGCCTTAGTTGGAAGATCCCGAACGTGCCCAACACTCGATTTAACAATAAAATCTTTCCCTAGATATTTATTTATTGTTTTCGCTTTGGCCGGTGACTCTACTATTACCAGTGATTTACCCATTTATGGAAAGAACCTTATGAAATACAGTGATTTATTTATAAAAAGCGGCTAGCGCAATTAACAATGTTATTAACTTCCTTTTTAACATATATCTACAAAGTGAATAGAAAACAAGTTCTTCTACATACTTATATTTTTTAAATGATTAAACTCATTGTTTTTTATGACTTTTTCATATTTATGAATTGGCATGTTAAAAAAATTGCGTATACTTCGTCGTCAGTTGGCTTAACTAGCACTACCTTATATCTACATGTATTCAGTGAAGCCAGCAGACTGACGCATATCAAAGGCAACTATTGGAGATAAATAAATGAAGCAATTTGAAGCTAACTTTGACGGTCTTGTTGGCCCAACTCACAACTATGCGGGCTTATCTTACGGTAATGTCGCATCGAGAAGTAATGCTAACGCAGTCAGTAATCCCAAACAAGCGGCATTGCAAGGTCTCCAAAAAATGAAAGCGCTCGCTGATATGGGTATGGTGCAAGGCGTTTTGGCACCACAAGAACGACCTGACATATATGCACTTCGCAGACTCGGATTTAGTGGTAACGATGCGCACGTAATGCAACAAGCATATAAGCAAGCCCCACATATCTTTCTGGCCTGCTGTTCAGCTTCTAGCATGTGGACTGCGAATGCCGCAACAGTATCGCCTAGCGGCGATACTGCAGATGCTAAAATACACTTTACACCGGCTAATTTAACCAACAAATATCATCGCTCGTTAGAGCCGCAAGTGACCGGTAATATATTAAAATCGACATTTGCTGATCCAGACTATTTCGCACATCATCAACACTTGCCAGAGAATGAACATTTTGGTGATGAAGGAGCTGCTAATCATACTCGCTTCTGTCATGAATATGGTGGTAACGGTGTTGAACTATTTGTTTTTGGTCGCTATGCTTTTGATGAGTCAAAACCAGCACCACAAAAATACCCAGCTAGACACACCTATGAAGCCTGTGAAGCTGTTGCCCGACTGCATGGTTTAAGCGACAAAAATGTGGTATTCGCGCAGCAAAATCCGGATGTTATTGATGCTGGTGTTTTTCATAATGACGTGATCGCTGTAGGCAACCAAAATGTGTTGTTTTATCACCAGTACGCCTTTTTAAATACGCAAAAAATGAAGGACGAAATACTGAGAAAATTCGCTTCGGACGATTTTTATTTTATTGAAGTTCCAGACAATGAAGTATCTATTACAGACGCTGTTAAAACTTATTTGTTTAACACTCAAGTTATTCGTTTACCAAATGGCAATATGGCCATTATTGCGCCCAAAGAGTGTGAAAAAAATCCAGCGGTATCGGCCTACTTAACGAAACTCGTTACATTAAATACGCCAATACAAGAAGTACATTATTTCGACGTTAAACAAAGTATGCAAAACGGCGGTGGACCGGCTTGTTTGAGACTTCGAGTGGCAATGACTGAGGTCGAAAAGAGCAAAGTAAACCAACAGACTTTCATTAATAACGACAGCTACAACGTTCTGTGTGCATGGGTTAACAAGCACTATCGTGATGAGTTGCATGTTGCTGACTTAATCGATCCGCAGTTATTAATAGAGTCGCGCACGGCACTCGATGAACTTACCCAAATATTAGGATATGGGACTGTTTATCAATTCCAAAGTTAATATGTAAAAAAACCCGCTCAATTTAGCGGGTTTTAGCTATTTGCCTTATTTTAGTTTGGATTTGTGCACGTTGTATTAGCACCGAATGGATTCGATGGCGGTTGTTGATTTTTATTAGTGACGTCCGCGCTGGCGATTGGGAGAGTTAAAGACTGGCTATCTCTTGCTTCACTACCCGAACTTTGACCAAACACTGATACTTGCACACCAACCCACACTGCAAATTGCTTAGGGTATCTAAGCTCGAGTGTTGCTTGGCCTGCTGCATTGGTGCGAGAAATACCATTTTTAAAGCTAATCGTACCGATGATACCAGGCGTTAATTCTCCATCATTATTAGTGTCTTCATCTGCATCCAAACGACCGTTGTTATTAACATCTTCGTTAGGACATACAGCAGTCGTAGTATCAAGCCATATTTCGCTAGGCTCATCATAAATCCATACACCTTTTCTATATACACCATCGTTAACTAGCTTTATCGGCGTTGCTGAAGCTGTCAAAGAGGCATTTTCAACAGGGCGACCAACGGAGTCACTGACAAACACGGCAAACTCTTTCAAATAAGTGGAAGGGTCTTGATTTTCAATTTCATTACCTGTGCCAATTGAGATATCGAAGGCCCTGTCACCTACCGTTAAATCGACCTGACCGACAACACTGTCTGCGCTCGCCTGCACGGTTACACCATCTTCAGGGCTAACTGCATTTGATGTGTATACAGTGGAGGCGATCCCATCACTGCCGGTTGTTGCACTATTGGGTTCAATACTACCACCGCTAGAATCTATTAACCTGAAGTCGACAATTTTACCTTTTACTAAGTTACCATTTGGGTCACGAACAACGGCACTAATTGTACTAGTCTG
>JBLHOI010000163.1:0-5460 GCA_047621375.1 Glaciecola sp. | reverse complement strand
TACTAACACTGTTTGCTCTACCCGAGTTGCCAAAAGTAACTGTCGTAAAAAAGCGACCGAGACTCAAATATTCTGACCCGAGAATTTTTCCGCTAGTGGTTGCCGGCGTACTTCTGTTTATGGGCTTTGCCATTGTGCAACAAACTATTGCGTTTCGTTTTCAAGATGAGTTTGCGCTGAGTAATGTTGAAACTGCAAAAATTGTAGGGTTTAGTTTGATGTTTTCAGCGGCCGCTGCACTATTTGTGCAACTGTTAGTCCTACCTCGCTTGTCAGTAAGACCCTTTGTGTTGCTCAGAATGTCCATGCCCGTAATGATGACTGCTTTCGCCATTATGGCAATGGGCGATTCTCAGAGCATGTACATATTGTCTATGTGCATTTTAGGGATGGGTATGGGCCTTGCTGGGCCAGGATTTATGGCTGGCGCCTCGATTGCTGTCTCGTCTGAAGAGCAGGGAGCCGTGGCGGGTATAGCCGGATCGTGCCCGCCTCTAGGTTTCGCTATAGGACCCTTACTGGGTACTTATTTATATTCAATAGATGGCGCGTTACCATATTGGTTTGCTTTTGGAAGTTACTTTGTATTGTTTATTTTTACACTTAAGTTTAAAGATAAAAAGTAGTGTCCCCGTTTGATGCAAAACGGTCTCGTTTGAAAGCGTCCGAGCTACTGCGTTTCGCATCATTATTGGATAATCTGTAAAAAAGGTTTTGGTAACGTGAAGTATTGCATTACAAGGAGAATAAAAAGCGATTTGTAAAAGGAAGATCGTAACCTGCGTTAATTCGAGATCTAATTTGAAACCACTTAAGTACAAACTGCACAGAATCTCACAGTTATATTTATGATTAAAACCGTATCTGACGGCATGGACTCGCTAATAGACCAGTATTTGTTTATGACCAAAGAAGTAATGCCAAAAATGGCATGTGAATCCTCAAACAACTGGCCTGTAAGACACGACCACTGTTTTCAGCGCATAGTGCTTGATTCAGTATGTCGAGGAGTGTGGTATGAAAGTATTAAGCGTCCTGCATACAAAAATCTGAATCATTCGCAGGCAAAACTTGTGGTCAAGTTGTGTAATGAAATAATTGCGGGTCATGTTGACCTATCTCAATTGAATTTGCAGTCGCTAACTTGGCGTGGCAAACGCTAAAATATTATGCTAAATAGCGAGCGATAACACCCTATGCCTAAACTTACAGCATCAAATAATCTTAGCCAAGCGTTGTTCAAACGTTCATTAAAAGATGTTCTCAGCAGCTAGCGGGTGGGTTGTGTTGTCAAGGATCCCTATATTATTTACAAATACAGATACTAAAAAAACAAGTGAATGGCGGCAATTCTAAAAATACCTTAACCTTGTAAATTTTAAACCTGAATTTAAATTTTAATGGATACTAAGCTTATATTTAGTCACATTTACCATCTGTCAAAGATCGAAAAAGGTAGGCCTTTATTCAAGGACTACCTCAGTCACTATCATTTCAGCACTATAAATAAATTCTATAATTGATATCTATAACCGACTTGCAATGAACGCGATTTACCGACCTGAAGACCCCCATGCTGACGAGTTACAGTGTATTCTTTGTCAAACAAATTATCCAATACGACATATAGGCTTTGTTTTTCATCAATTTGATAATTGGCTGATATGTCGACTATAGTACGCGCTTTTACGCCGTTGCTTTCATCGATGTTGTCATTGCCCGCAATAATCCTCATTTCATCTACATACTTGACAGCGGCTAACAACTGCCAATCATCGCCAGCAATCCCGCTTTCTAGTTGCCACGTAACTTTAGGCAAATACGGAATATCGAAACCTGCTTCTACGCTACCCCAAACATCCAATTCAGATTCAAAGGTCTCCGCGAATTCAGCACTCGAATACGTGTAATTGAATCGAGTAGGTAGGGTAAAACCGTCGAATTCAGCTCGGTGATTAATAACAAATTCAACCCCCGATATATCTACTTTACCAGCATTGTATTGCTTACCGATTGAGTCATCAAGGCAGCCTTGGCTAGCAGTGCAGTTACCATGCAGATTATCAAGATTAGTCACAAACCCAATTAATTCTCCGTTAACGCTACCGTAGCTAAAACGTCCGCCAAACTCATAATTCCAGCCTTCTTCATTGTCAGCTTTGTTGTTACCAGGTGACGGTGGTGCAAACGCCTTTTGCACACCAGCCAATAAAACCCAAGTATCGCTTACTTGATAAGTAGCACCGACACTCGGTAAAAATGCATTAACTTCGTTATTACGTTCGCTTGGGTTTTCAGTGCGTCGAGGATCAGTTTTACCCCAATCATCACGTGCTAAATTTACATTTTCATAGCGTACGCCAGCAGTAACAATGAAGTCACCAAACGTCATTTTATCTTTAACAAAAAAGCTATATGCGTTGGCACTGTCAATTAGGTTTGAATCGGTGCCGGGTACGCCGGCGTTGAGAAGACTCATCGAAAAATCAGTTGCAAGTGCATATTGGTCAACCCACTGAAATCTATCCATCTCATCATTGTGTACTCTGGCACCGATATTGATTTGATGATTATCGAGATAGAGCGCGAATTGACCTTGAATACCGCGCGATAAGTAATCACGGTTATTGGCTTTTAAGGTTACTGTAATGTCGTCAGGTGCGGCGTTAGCAAAAACAGCGGCATCGAAGTTGCTGGCAATTTCTTCTGCGCCGCTACCTAAACTACTGCCATTTATTTTTGATACTTTATACCAGTTACGACCGAAATCGTTGATATACGCAATAACACTTAAGTCCATGTTCTCAGAAATTCTATAGTCATAATGCACGGACGCATGCTTATGTTCGGTGGACATGTTATCAAGTTGAGTGGCTGCATAACGTTGAAATGGATTTTGACTAAAGTCTTGTTGAGTTATTCCCACATAGGTTTCATCTGAAGATTCGTCCGAATACTTAAGTTTAAATTCCAACTGGTGACGTTTGTCATCGTCTAAATAGATATCAAATTTAGTTAATAAATCTGTTTTGTTAAAACCAGTGTCCTGCCCTGAGTTAAGTGTTTTAAATCCATCGGCTTGGTAGTTATAAATTTCAACTAAACCACCGCTAGTTTCATTTCTTCCGCCAACAAAAGTATGTAATTTTGAAAAACCATCACTGCCAAGCGCGAAATCAAACTTTCCACCTAAGGCATTTTGTGGAACGGCAGTTGAGACCAAGTTAATAACACCACCGCTGGTACGCGGCCCATACTCAATAGTTGACCCCCCTTTAAGTATTTCAACCGCTTGCATGCGACCAACAGTAGGAAAGTAATAGGCAGCGGGACTTGCATAAGGAGCCGGTGCGGCGAGAACGCCATCTTCCATTATAGTAATTTTTTCAGAGCGATCAGAACTTGATCCACGCATACCAATGTTGGGGCGTAATCCGTAGCCGTCTTCTTCTACAAAATAGACACCGGCGGTAGAGGATAAAATACGCTGAATGTCAGTAACTGCGTAGGTGTCTAGCATTTCTTTACCAATATAGGCGCCTGAACCAGGAAGCTTAGATACCGCCGCGGTAGATCCTAAAATAGTAATTTGCTCAATACTATTAGTGCTCGCGTTGGTAGTGGATTCAGTTGCAGAAGATGTAAATACGACGCCCATTAATATAGAAGAGATACCTAGGGCAATTTGGGATATTTTCAAAAAATCGATTCCTTGTTAACAAACATAGCTTGATTGAGGTAATATTTAAACACGGAAACAAATGAGAATCAATCCTATTCGCATTAAGTTATATGTAAGATACTTTCTTTGCTGAATAATAAAGTGGTCAACGTACTTTTGAATTTGCCTTGCTTAATGTTATGTACGCTGCACATAGAAAAAATAGGCATATATCCGCAAACAACGGCTCAACAGTTAAATAAAGATATTAGTTCAGGGATATCATTTGCTAGTGGCTGAAATGGATAATCAGCATGCCAACGATATTTCGTTTCAATCACAACGATAAATCGTCATCCTCGAAATTTCGTTGCTCCGATTTTTTTAATATTAAAAATATTAATCAGTAAAAACAATTAGATAAAAAATATTCTAAGGTTGGCATGGTTATCGCTAAGAGTTGGTCAACGTAGTAAACATTTGGAACTACTGAGTACTTCAAGTTTGTTTACGCTGTTAGCACGCAGTAACAAGTGTTGATGGTCTTTATCACTGTTTTTAGGAAATTATCATGAAAAAAATCGATGTAACAGAAGCCATCTTTTCAATTAAGGCAGAAAGAAAATTAACTTGGGAAGGCATTGCTGAAGCAATTGGTATGTCGACGGTATGGACTACTTCGGCTTGTCTAGGGATGAATAGCTGCACTGCAGAGGTGGCTGAAAAATTGGTTTCGTTTTTAGCCTTACCGGGTGAGGCAAAAGCTGCATTGGAAGAATATCCAATCAAGGAATGGGACAAATCAGTACCACAAGATCCGTTAATTTATCGTCTTTACGAAGTTGTCGGCGTTTACGGCGATACCTTAAAAGAAGTCATTCAGGAAAAGTTTGGTGACGGGATCATGAGTGCTATTGATTTTACAATGGACGTTGAAAAAGAAGAAAACCCCAAAGGTGATCGAGTTATCTTGACCTTAAATGGTAAGTTTTTACCTTATAACGCCTGGTGATCTGGCGCTGTTTTAGTCCTATAAGAGGCTGATTAAGTGTCGATTGCGACACTGAGTCAGCGTTAGTTTAAAAAGCAAAATTGACAGGTCAAATTGTTGGACCTATTTTTGAAGTGTCGTTGAAAACAACCGAATTTTAATAAGTGAGAATTAGTAATGGCGTATATCGAACCGAGTGAGTTTGTAACCAAGATGGTTGATGCAGGTGAGTCAAAAGTTTATATGTCGATCAAAGATACGTTGATCCGTGCATTTATGGCAGGGGCCATTTTGGGTCTAGCCGCGATTTTTGCTATTACAGTTGCTGTGAAAACGGGCAGTCCTTTGGTTGGGGCCGTGCTGTTCCCTGTTGGCTTTATTATGCTGTATTTAATGAAATTCGACTTGCTAACAGGCGTATTCACCTTAGTGCCTTTAGCACTGTTAGACAAACGACCTGGTGTTACTATTTCAGGCGTGATGCGAAACTGGGGGCTGGTATTTGTTGGCAATTTTGCTGGCGCCATGACCACTGCCTTTTTAATGTCCTTTATATTAACGTATGGATATTCAATTGAGGGCGGAGCTATAGCCGAGAAAGTCGCCAGCATCGGTGAATCGCGCACAGTGGGTTATCAGGCACATGGTTTTGCCGGTTGGATTACTATCTTTATACGCGGCATGTTATGTAACTGGATGGTATCGATGGGTGTTGTTGGTGCAATGATTTCAACCTCAGCAGGCGCAAAAATGGCAGCAATGTGGATGCCAGTGATGTTATTCTTCTTCATGGGTTTTGAGCACTCAA
>JBLHOI010000162.1:0-5476 GCA_047621375.1 Glaciecola sp. | reverse complement strand
TGGTTGCCTAAGTATGGATGCATGAGCGAACTATGTGGCAAGAAGTCTAGGTGAACAAGTGCATGCACTGTGTTGGCGGTTAAAACCAGGTCATGTGTATCTGCGAGATTTCACCTTGTCTATGTTGCCCATCTTAAGTGAGCACCTGTTCAACTGTGTAAGGATAGTTGTCCCTTGCTTATCTAAAAACACTAATAGGCTATTAGTTTTTAATTTTGATGCCAAATGCAAAAATACATTGGCATAATTAGGATCTTGTGCAAGCATGCCCCTGAAAATCTGTTTCCCCATTTATTCCACCTTGGGCAATTTTGTAAAGGAAGTTCAGCTATGGATTATTCACCAATATTAACCTTCGTTAATGACAATCTTCAAAAAGGATTTGAGCTGTTATCAAGCACGCAAACTTACGCACAGTTAGCTATGCTGATTGTTATTTATACTATCGCTTTTGCAATTGCGCACAAAGTGCGTCATAGCATTGGACTAATGCATAGTGAACCTGATGAAACAGCACATCCTATGCGCAAGTTTGCTTTTCGAATTGGTGGTGTATTATTTCCTCTAATTGCTATTTTGTTGTTACAAATTTCACGTAAAGCTGGGGAAAATCTTGAATATTCACCGTGGGTGATACAAGTGGCGCTGTCGGTCGCAATCTTGTTGTTTTTTAACTCCATTATTCGCGCATTCGTTACCCATGATTATGCCACGTCTTTATTTAGATGGATTGGTTTACCTATTTTATTTTTACATTTGGTTGGATTACTCACCTCTATTATTAGTATGTTAGAAGAAATATCAATCAGCATCGGTAATGTTGATATTTCTGCCTATGGAGTGGCACGTGTACTCGTCTTTGGTGTTTTTCTCTTCTGGCTTGGTCGGGCATCCAGTAGCTTTGGAAAAGCGGTTATTAAGCGTCAGGAGAGTTTAGATGTTCCGACAAAAGAGGTATTTTCTAAATTATTTGAAGTCGCTTTATTCTGTATTATTGTATTGCTCTTATTAAACGTAATGGGTATTAATTTGACCACGCTTGCCGTATTTGGTGGTGCAGTGGGTGTGGGTATTGGTTTAGGTTTGCAGTCTATCGCGTCTAATTTTATATCAGGTATAATCATTCTGCTTGATCGGTCGCTCACGGTGGGTGATTTCGTTGAATTAGGTGATGGTCAGAAAGGCTTCGTACGCGAATTTAAAATGCGTTATGCAGTTTTAGAAACTTACGATGGTAAAGATATTTTAGTACCCAATGAAAAATTCATTTCAGACTTTTTAATTAACTGGACCCATAAAGATCCCAAGCAACGTTATCGCGTCGACTTTTCAGTGCCTTACGCAACCGATGTGCGCAGTATGGTTGAATTTATCAAAGTTGCAGTGAGTAAGCATCCGCAAGTTATTAGCGGTGGAGATGTGCCTGTTGAAGAGCGTCCTGATTGTGAAATAGATAGCTTCGGTGATTCAGGGATTAATATGTTTGTCGAATTTTGGATGATGGGCGTTGATGACGGTAAAAATCGGGTCGGTGGTGATTTAATGCTGACTATTCTCGAAACACTAAGAGAGAACGGTATCGAAATTCCATTCCCTCAACGTGAAGTTAAGATCCTCAATCCAGAGCAGAAACCATAGGCTCACTGCGCTCCATTTGTAACGTAAAATGGCATGAATAATGGGTTGGTGCTGACTTAAATTAATGAGCTTAAGTAATAGCCCATTCTTCTATAATTTGTGAGCACCATCGCTTTACTCTCTCGTCAGTTTGATCATACTGATTTTCATCGTCTAACGACAAGCCAACAAAAAAATCACCATCCTCGGTTAGTGCTTTCGATGCGGCAAACTCATAACCTTGATTTGGCCAGTAGCCAATAATATCGCAATCCAACACAATCAATTCATCATGTAGCATTCCCAAGGCGTCTTGAAACCAATCGGCATAGCCTAATTGATCGCCTAAACCAAAAAGAGCGACTGTCTTGCCTGCCAAATTCAGTGCTTTGATGTCATCCCAAGTTGATTCCCAGTCTTCTTGTAATTCACCAAAATCCCATGTGGAAATGCCATAAAGCACTAAGTCGTATTGTGTCGATTTTTCGAGTGCGTGTTCTTTAATATCAAACATACTTATGGTGGCGTGAAGCCCTTGCTCACTGACTATAGATTCTAATTCCGATTGTATTTTCTCACTCGCCATCTCTGTGTAGCAGGTGGTTGAACCATAAAAAATCGCGATTTCTTTTGTTGCTAAATTCATTGCTCTCTTTCTACCTTCGCTGGTGATTTGTTGGCTGCTACCCTTGTTTGTGTTTTCAATAGGGTGTTGGCCTCTGAAAAACTAATATGATTGCCATCACTGCATAGTAGCGCGCAGTCTACCTGACTTGCATCTTCATTCAAGGTTAGTACTCCAATATTACAACTATTGACCAACGCGATGCTGTGATTAAAATAGGGACTGCGATGACGGTGGGCAGTAGTTGTGTCACGTTTCTGGTTTCCCCTTGCGGCAGGTTTCGTGTGCACAAGAGTACGACATTGCCTGAAATTCATACATTTAAGCGGTGCATGACAGTTTAGCACTAAATACCACGTAAATTATAATAAAGAAGTTTGCCTGCTGCATGTATACTCAGTGCGCTCTTACTTTCAATTCAAAACAAAGACAGTTAAAAGGACATAGAATGAAAAAGCTAATGGCGATAGTTGTTGTTTCGTCAATCGTCGCTTTCTGTGTTGCGTGCGTTCCAGAAAAAAATCAAATCGACTCTTCTGTCGACGTCCCTGTTAGTTCTGTTACGCCTTTACTAGGCAGCTGGATTATTGATGTAGACGGTGATGTAATGTTCGACCCGCAAACGTCAGGACTTAAATATGACAATGGGTATTTATATTCGCTGTCCGACGCAAGTGCAGACGCAAGCCAAATATTAAGATTACACCAAATTTCATTAAGCAATAGTCAAATCATTAAAAAAATAGGCCCAACGATATTTAGCGAAAGGGTTAAAAGTAGCTGTTTTTACAACTATCTTGCTAACAAACCTGATTACGAAGGGCTTGCTCCGATTAGAGGGGAGGACGGTGCATGGATATTCGTTACTGAAGATGCAAGCCGCTCAACGCAGCTCACTAAAGCATGCCAGAAAACGTATACAAAAACAGGCTCTACAGTCTATCCCACACTATTGGTTCGGTTGCAGGTTAAGGATGAAAACTTGGAAGTCACGCATGTCCGTCCCGTCCAATTTTCAGTAGAGGCTAATGTCGGCGATTTTCCAAATGATGGTATTGAAGGTTTAGCATTTACTAAGGATAATCGATTGTTATTAGGCTTGGAAAGGGACGCAAATAAACAACCACGAGTTTTTGAGATAAGCGTAGACGATAACTTTTGGCAAGAGTCGGGTTTCGCAAAAGTGCGAGACAGTCAGTTATGGTTACCTAATTTCGAGCAAGGAAACCACCCGATAAATGCAATGGATGTATTTTACCCAACTCCTAGCAGTCAAGGTTATTTGTTAGCAGCGGCCCGCAACGATAATGAACTATGGATCGTGGATTTAGCTAAGCGCAAGCCAACGAAACGTATAAAGCTCGCGTTTTCTGCTCCTTCGGCGATAACCCAAGATGAAAATCAACGCTTATGCGAAAAAGCTCATTTGATGAATAACGCCTCAATTGAAGGCGTTGCTGTTGTCGATGATCATGTGTGGATGGTGAATGACCCTTGGAAAGTTAATTATCTAAAAAACATTGTTTGCCCTGCGGATAAAGATCGCTATCAGAAAATGGCGCCTTTGTTATTTAAAATAAAAATAGATGATGCGTGGTTTGACTGACATCATGTGGCTCCCGTGCAACTTCATTATGACCTGTATTGCCCGAGCAAACGTCTCCATAACTTGAATTGTTGGTTTTACCATTAGAATCGCCAGAATACGCCGATATTACACCCTCTGCGGTATTGTATGTTCAAGTCATCTATTCTTAATAAATTCACGTATAAAAAAGCACAATGATTTAAAAATGAGGCAAACATGGCATTTACGCTCTTTTACGATGGCCTTTGTCCCCTGTGCGAAAAAGAAATGACTCACCTGATAAAGCGTGATAAAGACAAAAAAATTGTCTTTGAGGATATTTCTTTACCCGATTTTTCACAGCGCTATCCTGATCTATGTTTACACGAGTTAAACGCTCGTATTCATGGGCAGTTAGACGATGGCACGATGATCACTGGACTTGATGTTACGCACAAAGCATGGAGTTTAGTAGGAGTGACATGGCTATATGCGCCACTCCGCTGGCCTGTTATTAGGTGGTTTGCGGATAAACTTTATCTGGTCTTTGCCAAACATCGATACAAAATATCTTATTGGCTGACGGGCAAGGAAAGATGCGAAAGTAATCGCTGCAATTTAAAATAGAAGCGGGTCGATAAACTCGGCAACGATAGCGAACAAAATTATAGGATGTACAATGCAAGAAACAGGAAGCGAAAAAAAATATGCACTGATCATTGGTGCAAACGGCGGTATCGGCAAGGAAGTGGTTAAGCAATTGAGCGAGCAGCCAAAATTTGAAACGATTTTTACACTTTCTCGTAGTGCAGCGACTTTCACTCCTACAGATTCAACTCAGGTGGTCCATAAAATAATGGATACGGCTAATGAAACCGCTGTAAAAAGCTTTATTGATGAGCTAAAAGAGCAGGGTATAAAATTAAGCTTGGTAATATGTACCACTGGTATTTTACATCAAGAGTCAGTTTCAGCTGACGGTGCAGATGTTGTTAAACTAAAACCAGAAAAGCGCTTAGAAGACATGCATGAGAGACAACTTACTGAGTATTTCCGCGTCAACAGCATACTACCAGCGATTTGGCTGCAAAATTTAGTTAATGTTGTCGATAAGCAGGGTGCAAAAATTGTTTTCTTTAGTGCTCGAGTCGGCAGTATCAGTGAAAATGCATTAGGTGGTTGGTATGGCTACAGAGCGTCTAAAGCTGCGCTTAATATGTTAGTTAAAACAGCTGCCATCGAATATAAACGCCGAGCTCCGCAAACAAGTTTAATTTGCTATCACCCCGGAACGGTGGACACAGGCTTGTCCAAACCGTTCCAAGCAAATGTAAAACCGGGTAAGTTATTTACGCCCGAGTTTACAGTAAATAAATTGCTATCTATTTGCCTTAACGTCAGTCCAGAAGAAAGCCCTTTCTATCTCGACTGGAAAGGCGAAACAATCCCTTGGTAATTAATTATAAGTAATTCAATATCTTTAGAATAGTTGGCTTCTATCGGCTATTTTTATTGCGTTAAGCTCAAGACTTTTTGTAAAGAGACTGTTAATATAATCGACTGAACATCATAAAAACAACAATAAAAAGAAGGATTAATGATGAGTGGTTCAAGAGAGCAGTTTGGCTCAAAGTTGGGTTTCATTCTCGCTGCAGCTGGTTCTGCAG
>JBLHOI010000161.1:0-5486 GCA_047621375.1 Glaciecola sp. | reverse complement strand
TTCCCGGGTGGTAGGTTATCTAATGCACTTGATGTGGGCATAGTACGCGCAGCGGCCATAAGCGATTTATTTACTTGATGTCGGGGATATAGTTTCGGATCGGGATATACAGATCCGAAATCGACGATATACGGTGTTCTGCTCGCTTGCAAAACCTCAAAAATAAAATCATTAATATCAATGTTTTCAGTTGTCTGAACCGTCACATCTGAACTTTTAGCACTCAAGTATTGAACTTTTGGGGCGACAAAATACCCCGACCGAGCATGAGAAACGATCCACCCTTGGCTTTCTAGTACCTGATAAGCATGCAGCACCGTCATTAGGCTCATGCCTGAAACCTCAGTTTGCTTTCGTAACGAAGGAAGCTTATCTCCTACTTTCCAAATTTCATTTTGAATTTGATCACGAATTTGCTCTACAAGATTTTCATATTTAGCCAACGCAACAACACCTTCGATTCCCGAGTCTCGGCACAATAGCACCAAACATCTCATCTGTTATACATAAAATAGCCATTTCTGTATCTATTATAGTTTCCAGTCTGTTCTTATAATCACCCTACTTTCATTTTGAACCGAAGACGATTTCAGGTCTTGGATAACACATCAATTTGCTAAAAATAACTGAATAGGAAATATCTATGAGCAACCTAAAAACAGTAGCACTACGCGCACTTAAATTAATGGACCTGACGACTTTAAATGATGATGACACGGATGAAAAAATAATCGAATTGTGTAAAAGCGCTAAAACAGCGGCAGGTAATACGACAGCAGTATGTATCTACCCACGTTTCATTCCTGTTGCCAAAAAACAATTACGTTTACAAGGTACGCCAGACATTCGTGTTGTAACTGTCACTAACTTCCCTCACGGGAACGATGATATCGACATTGCTGTTGCCGAAACTAAAGCTGCCATCATGTACGGTGCTGATGAGGTAGATGTAACATTCCCATACCGTGCCCTAATGGCCGGAAACGAAAAAGTGGGCTTTGAAATTGTTAAGCAATGTAAAGCAGTCTGCGGTGATACCCCTCTGAAAGTCATCATTGAATCTGGTGAGCTGAAAACTAATGCGCTAATCAAAAAAGCGTCTGAGATTTCAATCAAGGCAGGGGCAGATATCATCAAAACGTCCACAGGAAAAGTGCCAGTAAATGCAACCCTTGAAGCTGCCGAAGCTATGTTGTCAGTTATCAAAGACATGGGTGTTGAAAAAACAGTTGGCTTCAAAGCATCTGGTGGCGTACAAACCGCTGAAGACGCAAAAAAATACTTGGATATGGTTGATAGTATTTTTGGTGCCGAGTGGGCTGATAACAGCATGCACTACCGTTTTGGTGCGTCTAGCTTACTAACAAATCTACTTTATACGCTGGGTGAAGGTGAGAAAGTACTAGAAAGCGGTTATTAGTCGCATCTTTTGCGGTGACATTATTGCCACTTAAAGACAGGAAAGATCACACATGTCTGATTTTGAATTAAAACACAGAACCGCCTCGAAACTCTCAGAGCACGTTGCGTATAAAATAACGCAATGCCTCAAGTTTCTTTTAAATATATTCTACGGAAAAAAATACGCGAAACGTGCCGTAATTTTGGAAACCATTGCCGCAGTACCGGGAATGGTGGCAGGCATGTTTAATCATCTAAAAGCCTTACGCCGGATGAAAGATGATGAAGGATGGATCCGAGAATTATTGGATGAAGCAGAGAACGAGAGAATGCATCTGATGATATTTTTAAATATTGCCAAACCTAGCTGGGTTGAACGTGCATTAGTACTGATTGGTCAAGGTGCTTTCATTGTGGTGTATAGCTTGATTTATCTGCTGTCTTCTAAAATTGCGCATCGTGTAGTCGGGTATTTTGAAGAAGAAGCCTGTAAAAGCTACACTGAATACCTGAGTAAAATCGATGCTGGTGAAGTAGAAAATGTGGCGGCCCCGAAAATTGCTATCGAATATTATCAGTTGCCGTTAGATGCCATGTTGCGAGATGTAATTGTAAAAATACGCAATGATGAAGCCAAACATCGCGATCAGAACCATTTTTTTGCCGATGCGTACGCAAACCACAACTTACCAGAACATCAGCATTAATTGTTCTTTGTTATTTATTGACACCTAAAAATCTCCCCAGCGATTACGCTGGGGACACTATAAGATAACGGCAACATTTGCGGTTAATACTTTACGGTTTGATTGTTTTAATGGCGTTGTTCACGTCGCCTTTTTTTGCCCAGTAACCTGCCAGCAAAGAGCCTGAAATATTATGCCATACAGAGAAAATAGTACCGGGCACTGCTGCAACTGGTGTGAAAAATTTCATTGCTAGCGCAGCGGCTAAACCTGAATTTTGCAAACCTACTTCAAATGCCACAGTACGGCTAATCGTTTCATTAAACCCACACAAGCGACAACAATAATAACCAGCAAGCAGCCCTATACTATTATGTAAAATAACCGCTATCGCAATCATTGGGCCGAGTGTTTTGAGGTTATCTACATTCAATGCCACCACAATAGAAATAACGATTACAATCGCAGCCATTGAAATAAGAGGTAAAATCGAAGAGATTTTCTCGATATGTTTTCGTGCTGCAACATTAATCACCACCCCAAAGCCTACAGGTAGTAATACTATTTTAACTAAACTAATCAGCATTGCCCCCACGGGTACATCAACCGACTGACCAACATATAATTCAACAAGAAATGGGGTTAACACCACCCCGAGTAAAGTTGAGATCGCTGTCATTGAAATCGATAACGCCACATTACCTTTGGCTAGATAAGCCATAACGTTGGATGAAGTTCCGCCCGCAACACTGCCCACCAGCACCATACCGACGGTCAATTCGTTATCAAAGCCCATGGCAAGGCTAATCAATAAGGCAACAATTGGCATCACCGAAAATTGCAATAAAACACCAACCCCAATAGCGACCTTATGCTTTGCCACATTGACAAAATCACGTGGCGTTAAACTGACACCCATCGCCAGCATAATGATGGTCAGTAATGGTATTATCTGCGTTTTTAAACCTACAAATAGTGTTGGCTGTACCATCGCTATAACCGAAAAGAGCAGCGCCCATACCGGAAATAGTTGTGTGATTCTCCCTATCATCTTTCTTCCTTTTTTATTTTATCTATTACTTAACGTTGTTAATAATATTCCACACAACAGTAATGAATTATACAAGCCAACAGCAATTCCCTACTTACGACTACCTTAATCATTAAAAGTAAGCATCCTGACTTCCCTGCATGTATTTTAGAGTTAAAACACTGCAAATAACAAAAATAACGACGGCTGATCTTAGCCATTACTATGCGTATCGTAATGCCGAGATATTAACCAACAATAACTAAACGTTAGATTAAGATTCTTAGGAAATTAAAATCTAATCAACGTTTCGATATCACGTTTAGTACTTCGTTCGATATTTACCATTTTCCCACTTACCTTCACCATGTAATAAATATCTACACCACTACACTAAACCATCACGATTTTGGACGGTTTATTATGAACAATTGGATATCCCTACTTCCACCACTGTTGGCTATTTCATTGGCAATAACGACTCGCAAAGCCTATTTGGCGATTCTTTCAGGCATCGTGGCGGGGTCTTTGATTTTAGCACCTTCACTCCTTACTGGATTAGTCTCAAGTGTGAACTCGATTGTGCTGACCCTTCAGTCACCCAGTGCATTAAAGAGTTTGCTATTTATTTTGATGATCGGCTCAATTATCCATTTATTACAAGGCTCAGGGGCCATTCGTCGCGCACTGTTTATCATCACAGAGAAGAAGTGGGTTAGAAGTCGCACTCATGCGCAATTGCTGACCTTTGGGGCTGGTTTTCTGATGTGCCTAGAAGGTGTAGGCTCAATGATGATGGTAGGAGTAATTGGTCGCCAACTGTTTACTAACCATCAGGTGTCTAAACAAAAATTAGCGTTTGTAGCAAATGGTACAGGGGCACCTTTAGCATGGCTTTTGCCAATAAGTAGCGCTGGTATTTTTTTGACCAGTTTGATTCAAGTTCAAATTGAGCAAGGTATTATTGAAGGCGTTGCGACTCAACTGGTTATAGATTCAGTGCCTTATCAGTTTTATACCCTATTTATACTCCTTTCTGTTCCTTTGCTATCTGTGCTGCCTCACGACTTCAAATACAAGCAAGAGAAAAGTACGTTACAAGCAGTGGAAACCCAGGTTGAGCAAAACAATCCGAGTCACTCCCTATGGGTATTAATGGCACCACTCTACTTACTTATACTCAGTATTGTGGCTATCGCAGCCGTTACAGGCAGTGGAAACCCAATCAAAGGTGATATCAGCAATGCGATTTACTGGGGTGTATATATAGCACTCGTGGGAAGCGCACTTCTCTACCGTCTAAGTGGAATAAAATTTACTCAGACCTTACGTTGGATTTTTCAGGGCGTAATACAAATTCTTCCAGCGGTAATCATACTTACCTTGGCATTTACCCTTAGCCATGTCATCGGAGAGCTTGGCACAGGCAACTATCTTGCTCAACTCATGGTAGGTTATGTTTCAGATAAAACACTACCAGCAATCATCTTTCTAATTGGTATTGCCATCTCATTTGCAACAGGAAGCTCTGGAGCGACCGTTAGCATATTAATACCGCTTGCATTGCCAATGGCAGCTCAAATGGGGCTGTCGTTACCGCTTATTATTGGCGCTGTTATTTCTGGCGCTGTTTTTGGCGATCAAAGTTCACCTATTTCCGATTCAATCATTGTGGCATCTTCAGCTGCAGGATGTAGCCCTGAAAGTCATTTCAGAACTCAGCTCCCAATCACGCTCAGTGTTGCAACAATGGCATTCATCAGCTACCTCTTAGTAACTACCATAATATAGCCCTTCAAACCCATGCGGGTTCAATATTTACCATTTTTAGATTCACCTTAACCATGCGCAAATAGGTAATTACTTTTAAAATTCAGTCATTACTTACAAGACAAAAGAGATTAAATTCATGTCAACTTTCCAAAAACAAACCATTGCAGTCATCGGTGCCACAGGGCAAGTCGGCAGCCCAACGGTGCGAACACTTTTAAAACTAGGCCACAACGTTATTGCGATCACACGAAACCTACAGAGTGACTTATCCGAAAAACTAAAAGAATTTAAAGACAATGGCGCACACATTGCAGAAGTAACAGACATGCGAGACAAAACTCAAATAATGGCGGCAATAAAAGGTGCCGATACATTAATTTGCTGTGCGCCAGGCGATCAAACCGTTATTACTGAACTAGAACCTATTTGGCTTGAAGCTGCGATAGCGAGTGGCGTAAAGCGCTTTGTACCCACAGAATTTGGTTGTCATACTCGAGGGGTGGATTACGGTGATGGCATTTTGTTTGATTACAAAAAAGACTTACACGAGAAGATTTTCAAATCAGGAATAGGCTGGACGTTCATTTACACTGGAG
>JBLHOI010000160.1:0-5505 GCA_047621375.1 Glaciecola sp. | reverse complement strand
GCACCGTTAATGGCTGAAATACTCGTAAGTCAGCTATGTTCAGCGCCCTTGCCTCTCGATAATCGATTGTTAAATGCACTTAATCCTAATCGCTTTGTAGTGAGAGATTTAATCCGACGTCGATAATCTTGTTACGTAGTCAGGGCGCAGACTTTGTACAATAAAATGCGGAATAAGCACTGAAGCACTAGCAACGACGCGATTATTCTCAACTGATATTATGCGCGCATTGATTTGAACCCCTTTTTGCTTATCAATCATTGTACCTGACAATATATGGTCCATTTTCATATCTTGTGCGAGTTCAAGTGAATCTCGCGAAAACACAAAATCGCCGCGCAGCGTTACGTTAAGCCCACTGGCCATCTTAAAATCGACTACTGCCAATCCGAATTGCTGTATTTCAGATATAAAGTATTCAGCAAGTTGATTACCCAATATATTAGTTTGTTGTAAGCTTCTGTCCAAACGCACAAATGAGGCAACTCCAATTAAGTCATTTTTCTTCATTCCTGCACTATTGCGCAACAGTTGCATGGACAGCTGACCTGCATAATCTTGCAGTGATTTGTGCGAGAAAGCAGGACGAAACAAGGTAGAGGGGGCTTGCCATGACTGAATATAACCATCGCTTTCCGTATTGTTTGTTGCGCTATCGTCCATAGATCCGGCGGTTCCATGCTCTTTGTAATTTTCGAGTGAAATACCTGAACCACCTCTGGATAGCGTATCGTCATTTAATGGCCGTTCTGCCGCTTTTTGGTCGCGCAATAGATCAGCGATAGTTTGTGGTGGTGTATAACCCGCCATGATCATTTTACTGAGGGCACAACCATTTAAGAAAGCAATACTGACGGTTACAATAATCAATTTTGTATGAAGACTCATGTTACTCGCCCTTTATCAGTCTAACGCCATCAACAATTTCAGTTGCCTTACTTGATTCACTGGGTATTAAAGCGTCAACAACATAAAATGGAACAAACATCTGTGAACTTGCCACAATCACGTTAGACTCCATGCCGAGCATTCTAGCGTTAATTATGTAACCGCCTTGATGTTTAGTCATCGTGCCAGTTAACACGTACTGAATTGGCGTTGGGCTATTAAGGTCAAGAAAGTCACGTGACATAACAAAATCACCGCTGTCCGTGACTCGAATAAATTGTGTCGCTTTAAACTCGACGACCGGCATCCTGAATTTATGAAATTCGTGAGTGAACGATTCGGCTATTTGATAACCCAATAAGTTAGTTTCCTTGAGGTCACTATCAATCAGTGAAAAATGTGTCACAGCCACAGGAGTTCGCTCTGTTACGTACTCCATATTTGATACAAGGTCTTGGGCCATATTACGCACATAATCACCAATATTTTTGGCCAAAGGACGACTTTTGTAGGCACCGTTTAGGCTAGAATATACAGTGGGTTTAACAATAGCACCAAATTCGTCAATCCCGAGTTCTTTGCTCTCACCCTCTTGCGCCAACAATGTGTTTTCTATCTTTCCAATATTAATAATGCCATTTTGCGGATCAGGAGCAACATTATCCACACTAGCATTACTACTAAAAGGGTCCATATCTGGCAACACTGAACAACCAGACAAAGTCACAAGTGCAATGGTAGTAATTAAAAGCTTCATAGTGCTGCTCCGTTAGATTGATTTTTGATTCTGTATAGTTTTCCGCCGCGCGTAGTTACAAGCTCTGCTTCCCAAAAAATATCTCCTGGAAAGAATTTTGTTGCAGCAGCAACTACATCTTTACTTCTCGCATCAATAATTCTGGCATTGATTATGGCACCCTGCTGTTGCTCAGTTATTGTCCCAGTAATAAAGAAATCAATACGTTGCACTGTCGTCAGTTTATTAATATCGCGAGACAAAATGCGGTCAGAATTTTCCGTTATGGTGATGTTATTTGCCGCTTTATAATCTTGAGCAACAAATCCACGCTTCACGGCTTCAGTCATTAAGCCTTGCTCAAGCTGTTGGCCGAGTAACATAAGGGGGGCTTGATTTTTGTGATTTGGTTTAAATGTGTCGACAGGCACAAAGCCGGTGACCGCAAAGCGATAGTTGCGGTCGGGTCTTAAAGTAGCAAAAAGCTCATTTGCTAATTGATTTGTATGGTATTCAACGTTTCCAAGCGATGGTAATCTCGAATTTTTTGCTTCTGCAAGCGGTGAACTTATCATCGAACAACCAGACAAGCTGAGCAGCAATGACAGGCTTAATAAACGGAGAATGGAAGCGGCATAAGGGGTAAATGAATTTTTCAAAACGATTTCTCACAAAGTGTACATACTCTTGTATTTGCATGGAGGTTTGCAAGAAGAGTTCCACTTTGCAGAAATTTATTTGATCGGGAATAAAAACTATAATCTGAATAGAGAATAAAACAACGCGGTAACTTGTTTAGCATCTTCCGAGCTGAGCTCGTTATTCTCGAATGCTTTTTGTAATTGTGCATTAAGCGTCGTATTTAAGGCAGAAATAGGGTTAGCTTCGCCCTCTTCAATTAATTTTTCAGCATGTGCGACGGCGACATCAAAATGACCATGTAAATAGCTTGCTATGAACAACTCATGGTCACTGCCATCAACGATGAATGAATCTAAATGTGCCTGCATTTTGTCGGCTTTTTCGATGAAAATCGAATCTTGACTCAAATCTTTCTCCTTTTTGTGTTGACGGATATTGTGAGTAAATATACGTTTTCTATTAATTATTGTTTTTATTAAAACTCAGTGGAACTGATTACAATAAGAACATGCCCTAGCATCAACTATCAAACCCCAGTAGATAACCACAACTTACCTACTGTTCTCTTAAACAGAACCAACTGAATATAAAACCAAGTCATGAAAACCCGTAATGACCGGAATTGGCCCTACTAGCATATCATCTAAAGCAGCGTCACCAGAATCAGAAACTAAAGGTCTACCACCTAAAGTCTGTAATTTTGATTTTGTGGCAACGACTAAAATATTTGGTTTACCTACCATTTTAATTAAAGCAGGTGATAGTTGTTGATTGCCACGCCCAAGAATATGACCTTGTCCGCCAATCAGAGTAAGCACAATTTTAACTTGCTTATTTGCGCAAAACTCAAGCAGAGAGGCTGCGGTAAGATCGCTAGCCATTAATTGCTGTCCTCTCACTAAATCGACACCTAGCAACGTATTTGTGAGACCTATTTCCCGCATGATACTGTCAACCGTGGAGCCTGAACCCATCACAAATAATGTATCCGGCTCATCGTCCATTAATTCAATAACGTGCGCGGCTATATCTGAAAGCACAAGTTCATCTGACTCTTTACCCCCCATTTTGACCGCTTGAATATAACTTAATTCTTCCGGCACGAGCATTTCACCATAATGTTTGGCTATGACTCGACCGGCTCTAAATTCAGATTCGTCAATGTCTTTTACTTCGCCTGACATCAAACTCACCAGTTCGCCATGGATAACTTGTGCGACAACTTTACCTGCTGCTTTTGGTGTTATTGCATAAACACCGCTATGTATCTTACAACCTGCAGGCACTCCTACAACTGGACATTGATTTTCAACTACTTCGCAAATATTTCTTGCTGTTCCATCGCCTCCTGCAAACAAAATCAAATCTACTGCTTTTGCCATCAGTTCAATTGCCGCAGCTTTTGTATCAGTTGATTCAGTTTGTTGTGCTTGATTCTGATAAACAACAACATGATTAAAGCCCATTGACAAAAGGATATCTGCTCCCATTTCACCCGATGCAGTAAAGATGCAAAGTTGATTTTTAAGCGGTAATAGCGCTTGTAAAGCAATTTTCATTTTTTTACCTGAAAGCTTCTCAGCGCCCTTCATTAAGGCTTGTCGACGTATATCAGGACCATCACTCCCTTTTAATGCGAGAGATCCACCAATACCAGAATAGGGGTTAATTATTAAGCCTAGTTTAAATAATCGTTTCAACTTTGCGCTCCATAGTCGGAATTGCTCTGTTTGGAATTAAATGTTGTCAAAGCAGGTGTATTGTAAAAATCATGTAGTGCATTTAAAAACACTTGAGTCCTTGTGTTGAAACCCGAATGAATTAGCATTGCTAAGTGATTGTCGACAGCTCGCTCGAATTTATCACTAGATGTTTGTTCGTTTTCTAAGTTATCTATACTCACTCTAAACTTAATGCCAGCAGCCAATGAAAACGCATGTTCTATTGCTTGTGGTTTTATTTCTGCGGCTTCGAATTTTGCTTGCTGAGACGCATCACGGCCATCTGGATGATACCAATAAGCATAATCGACATGGTTTCTACGCTCTTTACCGGCGATGCACCAATGCGCAATTTCATGTAAGGCGCTAGAAAAGTAATCACGCGTGAAAAAAACTCGATCATACTGACATTTATCACTGGCGGGCTCGTAAATAGGTTCTTCAGCACCACCAACTAAAATCGTATTTTCTGTATTTGTAAAACAATAATTAAATAGCTTAAGCAAATCTTTAGCCTGTTTGATAGTGCCGGATTTATTTAGAAATGGTAAAGTTTTCAAAAATACAGACTCGTTGAATTGACAAAATGTTCAAGCTCGAATTCCTATTATACTGCAAATCGAGTTAATCTGGGCATTGGTTTGAAATTTTTTGTGCAAAACAGGAAGTAAAATTGAACACACAATCACCACAAATACTGAATGTCAGCGACCAAGGCATGCTTGCGTTGGCGTGGCAGAGAAACCTGCCGTTTGTCAGCACTTGGCATATTCAAGAACAGCACATAGATCATTATGAGCATGTTAATAATGTGGCATACGTTTCACAGCTTGAAACGCTTGCTTGGCAACATTCCAATTATTTGGGATTAAACATGCATAAATATAAACAACTCGACCGAGGTATGGTTATTCAGCAACATATATTGAATTATCAAATTGCCTCGCATCTGCATGACGAAATTGCCTGCGCTACCTGGATAGTAGCTTGTGACAACAAACTTAGATTGAGCCGCGAGTTTCAGTTTATTTCATTACGGACTCAGAAAACAGTGTTTACAGCGAAAACCCATTTTATCTGCGTGTCGCTTTCAACAGGAGCACCCAAGAAAATGCCCAATGAGTTTGTGGAAATATACGGCAATGCCGCATCAACTCACCAACCGAGCTAAAAACAAGCCGCGTTAACTAGGTACTTGGCATGAAAATATTTCCCTGGTTGAAGGCTCAGGTTGTTTCTGCATGCCTTCAACACCGCCTGCAACTATAAAAGCAGCAGACTCGTCAATAGGTTTCTTACGTTTTAATACATCAATATAGCTGAGTATTTTGGCATTGGCATTGGCATTGGCATTAAGGTTAAATTTAGTCTGAATTATGCTCAAATAGGAGTTTATCTATTAGTCGACGATATTAGTTGGTAAATCTTGTCTAACTTGTTGCCAAATTTTGCCACTTTCTATGCCGTACTTTCTTACAACAAATATTACGCGCTCTACGTCATTACTTGCTAACACTT
>JBLHOI010000159.1:0-5511 GCA_047621375.1 Glaciecola sp. | reverse complement strand
TCTACGATCGCCACCGGTTCGGATTACTAAATCCAATGCGGGTAAATTGGACATACACGTGTATTTATTAAAAACAGCTTCTGTAATTTCGTCGAGTTTTACCAGTCCTTGTTTTACATCATCAGCAAGTCTTTGAGCTGCTGTTACTATGTCCCAACGCCCACCATAATTAGCTGCAATATTGAGTGTCAACGCGGTGTTTTTTTTGGTAAGAAGTTCAGCTTTACGAATTTTATCGACTAATTTTTGGTCAAATGCAGATAAATCGCCTATCACTTTCAGACGAATATTATTTTTATTAAGTTTCTTAATCTCGGTAGACAAAACAAGATTAAATAGCTGAATCAATATGGTAACTTCGTCTTTAGGACGCCTCCAATTCTCACTACTGAAAGCAAATAACGTGAGTGCTTTGATGCCGTTTCGGCGCGCATAACTTACAGACGCACGAACCGCTTTTACGCCCGCCTTATGACCAAGGGTTCTTAACTTCCCTTGTTGTTGAGCCCAGCGCCCATTGCCATCCATAATAATGGCAACATGCTCTGGTAAATTGGCTTCAAATGGCGCCAGAATAGAACTTTTGGTACTCAACCGGTTAGACTTCCATCAATTCTTTTTCTTTGTCGACAAGAATAGTATCAATGTTTTTGATAAATTCATCAGTGAGAGCTTGGATATTCTCTTCACCCGCACGACTTTGGTCTTCGCTTGCTTCTTTTTCTTTAAGCAATTCCTTAATATCGCTGTTTGCTTCTCGGCGAATATTACGCACAGCCACTCTGCCCTGTTCTGCTTCGTGACGCACAACTTTAATTAGGTCTTTTCTGCGCTCTTCAGTTAGTGGTGGCATTGGAATGCGTATTGTAGTACCCGCACTCATTGGGTTTAATCCCAAGTTTGACTGCATTATGGCTTTTTCAACCGCTTTAATAATACTTTTATCAAAAACTGATAACGCAAGCGTGCGGTTGTCTTCTGCAACAACGTTAGCAACTTGTTTCAGCGGGGTGTTAGAACCATAGTAAGGCACCATTATGCTATCTAATAAACTTGGGTGTGCACGACCAGTTCTAATCTTACTTAGCTGGCTTTTTAACGCGGCAATACTTTTTTCCATGCGCTGCTTTGCATCTGCTTCAATTTCATCAATCACAATAAGCTCCTTGTTTTTATACTTTTTCTGGATGACAGATAGTAGTACCTTCGTCGTCACCTAATACTACCCGCTTCAAACAACCTGGTTTATTCATATTGAATACTCTAATTGGTATGTTGTGATCGCGAGCAAGTGTAAAGGCTGACAGGTCCATTACTTTTAATTCTTTTTCTAGTACTTCTTGGTAACTAATGCGTTTTAAAAGCACGGCATCTGGATTCTTTACGGGATCAGCACTGTAAACGCCGTCGACTTTGGTTGCTTTCAATACCGCATCGGCTTCAATTTCGATACCGCGTAAACATGCAGCTGAGTCAGTTGTGAAGAAAGGGTTACCTGTTCCTGCAGAGAATATCACAACTCTACCTGATTTTAGAAAACTTATAGCGTCTGCCCAGTTATACGGGTCACAAACACCATTTAGCGGGATCGCTGACATTAAACGAGCGTTCACGAAGGCTCTGTGCAAAGCGTCACGCATTGCCAAACCATTCATGACTGTCGCTAGCATCCCCATATGATCTCCAACAACACGATGCATGCCAGCTTTAGCCAAACCTTCGCCACGGAATAAGTTACCACCACCGATCACTAAGCCGACCTCTACGCCTAGCTCAACTATCTCTTTTATTTCGAGTGCCATACGGTCTAGCACTTTGGCGTCAATTCCAAAGTTTTCATCACCCATTAAAGCTTCGCCACTCAGTTTTAGCAAAATGCGTCTGTAAGCGGCTTTTGGTATGGTAGTCATTATGTGTCCTTTACAGTGGTTTTGTCTATTTTCTCATGCTCAATAAAAGAGAGCTAAAATATTAGTGTGAGGCTACACTCTTTATTTGACTATATTACCTCTTTTTTCCTGCACAATAGTGATTATTGGCAATAAAAAGTATAGGCCATTTGCGTTTTGTTATTTATTGGCAATAAATACTTTTAATATCCATAAAAAAGCACCTCAATTGAGGTGCTTGATATCTTATCCGAGAATCGGTGATTGCAACAGCAATCGAAGCATTTATTTCTTAACTGCGGCCAATTGTGCAGCAACTTCTGCAGCAAAATCTTCAGATTTCTTCTCGATACCTTCACCCACTTCAAAGCGGATAAAGTTAACAACGTCCGCGCCTCTAGATTTTAGAAGTTCACCAACGGTTTGTGCCGGGTCTTTGACGAACGGCTGACCAGTTAAGCTGACTTCGCCAGTGAATTTCTTCATCCGGCCAGAAACCATTTTTTCAGCGATATCAGCTGGCTTACCAGACTGAATAGCGATGTCGATTTGAATTTCTTTTTCTTTTGCTATAACCGCTTCTGGAACATCAGATGGCTTAACGAATTGTGGGCTCGCAGCTGCAACGTGCATAGCAACATCTTTTGCTAGCTCTTCATCGCCACCTTCCAAAATTACGATAACACCAATACGGCCGCCGTGGACGTATGCGCCTAATGTTGCACCTTCAACATTGATAACGCGACGAGGGCTGATGTTTTCACCTATTTTGGTAACCAAAGTGTCACGAACAGTAGCAACAGTTGAACCGTCAAGCTGAGCTGCAAGTAACGCATCGATATCATTTATACCTTGCGCCGCCGCAACGTCGATCAATTTATTACCGAAAGCAAGGAAACCTTCATCGCGTGCAACGAAGTCAGTTTCACAGTTGACTTCCATCATAGTCGCTTTGCCACTAGAGATGTTAGTTAATATAACGCCTTCTGCTGCAATACGACCTGCTTTTTTAGCCGCTTTTGCTTGACCAGATTTGCGCATATTTTCAATTGCTAGTTCAATATCACCATCAGTTTCAACTAATGCGTTTTTACAATCTAGCATGCCAGCGCCAGTGCGCTCGCGTATTTCTTTAACCAGTGCTGCAGTCACTGCCATTTTCTTATCCTCAAAATATCAATATTTAGAAAAGGGGGCTAAGGCCCCCTTTGATAATGTACTTAAGTTACTTACTCAGCTGACTCTACGAAATCGTCTTTTTCAGAAGCTGCAATAACAACATCCTGATTACGTCCTTCGTTGATTGCATCAGCAGCAGCATTAGTATAAAGATTAACTGCACGGATAGCATCGTCATTACCAGGAATAACGTAATCAACACCGTCTGGATTAGAGTTAGTATCAACAACACCCACAACTGGAATACCAAGGTTGCGCGCTTCTGTTACTGCAATGTGCTCATGGTCGGCATCGATAACAAAGATAACGTCTGGAAGACCACCCATGTTTTTAATACCGCCTAAACTACCTTCTAGTTTAGTCATTTCACGCTGAAGCATTAACACTTCTTTCTTAGTTAGCTTATCGAATGTACCGTCAGCAGCTTGAACTTCTAAGTCCTTGAGACGCTTGATTGATTGACGAACTGTTTTCCAGTTAGTCAACATACCGCCCAACCAACGTTTGTTTACGTAGAACTGGTCGCATTTTTCAGCTGCTTCTCTTACTGCTATGCTTGCTGCACGCTTGGTTCCAACGAACAAAATTTTACCTTTCTTGTGAGAAACACCAGAAAGATAGCTTAATGCATCATTGAATAAAGGAACTGTTTTTTCTAAGTTGATGATATGAACTCGGTTACGAGCACCAAAAATGTATTGAGCCATTTTTGGGTTCCAGTAGCGAGTTTGGTGTCCGAAATGTACACCAGCTTGAAGCATGTCACGCATTGATACGTTTGCCATTTTATTGTTTTCCTATTTAGGGGTTAGGCCTCCATACACCCCTGCTCTCGATCCAAAACGTAGTAATAACAACGCTTAAGACACCCCGAGATCAGTGCCGGTATATGTGTGTTTTTGATTAATTTGTACTGTCTAATTTTGAGAAGTATTACAACATTCCCAAACAGCGCGCGTAAGATAGCATTGAAGGTATCGATAATCAACAAAAAAGCTATTTTACTGCACTTGAATTCATAAATTTTATCGTCATATATAGTATCTATTCATAATGGAAAAATATATGCCTAACACTACAATGCATTCACCCGTATTACTTTTTGGTACTGAATTAAAAAATAGATTCGTATTAGCACCGCTTACCCGAGGACGGGCTACCCAGTCTCGCGTTCCTAATCAAATTATGGGCGACTATTACGAACAAAGAGCAACCGCTGGCCTCGTCATTGCAGAAGCGACCGTTATTTCAGAAGAAGGGATCGGCTGGGTCGACTCTCCTGGCATTTATACCGATGAAATGGTCGCTGGTTGGAAGTCGATAGTTGAACGAGTACATGCTAAAAACAGTAAAATGGTGCTGCAACTTTGGCATTGTGGACGCTCCTCACACAGTGACTTCCATAACGGTGAGTTACCTTTCAGTGCATCAGCGATAAAAATACCAAACGATCAAATCCATACACAACATGGTAAAAAAGACTATGAAACGCCAAGAGCGATGAACAAAGACGACATAGCCAACACCGTTGACGATTTTAGAAAAGCCGCAGTTAATGCTAAAGCAGCTGGATTTGATGGTGTCGAAATACATGCTGCGAATGGTTACTTAATTAATCAGTTTTTAGATGGTGTGAGCAACCAACGAGAAGACGAATATGGTGGTAGCATTGAGAACAGAATGCGCTTTTTACGCGAAGTTTTAACTGCTGTTCAAGATGTTTATCCAAGCAGTGCTATTGGCGTTCGCTTGTCGCCTAATGGCGTTTTCAACGCAATGGGTTGCAATGACTATAACGAGCTATATAAAACAGCCATCAACTATTTGAATAAGCAAGGTGTTGGTTATTTGCACGTAATGGACGGCCTAGCCTTCGGTTTCCATGAACGCGGTGAGCCAATGACATTGGCCGACGTTAGACCATTGTTCGACAATACCATTATTGGTAATTGCGGCTATGACTATGCAGCGGCTAACGAAGCGGTAGCTAGCAACAAAGCAGACATGATTGCATTTGGGCGTCCATTTATAACTAACCCAGACTTACCACAGCGCTATAAAAACGACTGGCCACTAACGCCTTATGCCGACGTTACACATTGGTATGGCGGTGCTTCAGAAGGCTACAGCGACTATACAAATTATTCCCCAAGCTAAGTAAAAATGAAAAACTATGGCGGGCAAATGTTGGCCATAGTTCCTATTTTAATCCAACTGCTATATCGATTTAATCCACGTTGAGCTCTGCAATATAAATAGAAACTAAACGATTATTTAATAAAAATTATTTGATATACAAAGTCAGCATAGTTAAGCCGAAGCTAAGTTGGTATACTCAAAAAGTAACAGGTATAAATAGCAAGTGTTATTGACGTTCAACGTATTAGGCAGCAAGCAATAGGTATTATCGAAGTTCAATAAATTAAGCGGCGAACTCTAAACA
>JBLHOI010000158.1:0-5532 GCA_047621375.1 Glaciecola sp. | reverse complement strand
GAGCCTACTGCGAAAAGTGATAAAATATTAGCAGTACTGATGGAATTAAATGAGAAAATAGAAGCATGGTTAACATCAGTTTCATCAGCAATTATAAACAGCGATGCTAGAGAATATATTCAGGACCTAATAAACTATTTGAGTCAAACTAACCAGCAAATAATGCACGGGTTGCAAAGGATGGATGACGTATAACAAAACAATTATAAGCGACGCACTCAACTTTTTAGCTACGCTCTTAACGCAGTGGAACCTTAAGGTCAGCTACTATTTCAGACCAGTAAGTTTCTCCATCAATCATTTCTGCTAGAGACTGCGATTCAGTCCAGTGCAGAAATCTGCTTCATTTCATTTCGTTTGATGTTAATTAATGCAAAATATTCTTTGTATTTCCATCTATTTGTTCACATTACAATACAGATGATGTTAGCGCCCTTTTAAAAAGACGTGCACAACTGAAAGCTGGCCTCGTAATAAACGCTAGTAATTAGGCTGAATAGCCCGCTCTGGCCTATTTTGCTCAATACGAGGCCTAATAATCAATCATAAATTGTCTTAAATTTGCTAAATTCTATGTCAATAAAACACGCTGCGGACTAGGTAATATGTTGCTCTTCCTTTGTGATCTTCCAAGAACAACGGAAGCGTAATGAACTCACAGGTAGTGATGATTATCGTCATCCTTTTACCCTAAACCGATATTGTTCAGTTTGGGGCAGTAGAACCTTTACTTTGGAGCTTATTACTATGAACGAAGCAGTCGCTTTTTCTTCACCATCACACAACAATGACCCACTGAGCATACACCATACCCCATCGGGTTTTTCTGACCGATTTGCCTTTCGCTTGACCAAGTCGTTACGTTTTTTTGCGGATATTTTCTTTGCTAAGCGATATGGCCATCGTGCAGTCGTATTGGAAACAGTCGCAGCGGTGCCTGGGATGGTTGCTGGAATGGTACGTCACATGCGTTCACTCCGTCGCATGGAAGACGATAGCGAAGCAATTCACACCTTACTCGAGGAGGCTGAAAACGAACGCATGCACTTAATGACCTTTGTACAGATTGCTCAACCGAGTTTCCTAGAACGGATGCTAATTTTACTGGCTCAGGGCATTTTTTTCACAAGCTTCTTACTTCTTTATGTCATCTCTGGCCGCACAGCGCATCGACTTGTTGGCTATTTCGAAGAAGAAGCGGTGTATAGCTATAGCGTGTATCTAGCTGAGGTGGACAGTGGTCGCTTAGAAAACGTAGCCGCTCCAAAGATTGCAATTGATTATTGGAAGCTTTCCGCCGACGCAACTTTGCGCGATGTTATCATCGCAGTCAGAAATGATGAGGCGGGCCACAGAGATGTTAATCACCAGTTTGCCGATAGTTTTACTTCTTAAATAGATGTATTTACCGGTATGGCGGTCTCAAAGTGAAAAATTTGGGACTGGCATAGTCCAATAATTCGTTTACTTTAAGCCAATAGCTGACCTATATTCAATTTGATCGGCCGTCCGCTTAAGAAACCAAATATATTGGTTTGTTGACCATAGCAAGACCTATGCGAAATCCTTGTTGGGCATTTCCAGAAAGATAGTAGGTAGCATTTAACGAATATATGGTTGTTATGGTTTTTGTTAGCGAGCCACCAAGCGAAACCTCATCATTTATGAAATAGTCGTAACCAATTCCAGCACCGATAAGACCAAGAGAGGCTCGAATATTATGATTTTCATTTTTTCAAGCAGCCTGTGCACCAACTAATCCACTATATTGGATACCATGACCAATGGAAAATTCTTGTGCTTTTACACTTGATGCAAATGCACACATAAGTCCTAACAATATAATTGTTAACCTCATTTTGAACTTCCTCTAAATCTTAGCGTGATGTGTTATGTTAAAGGCTAAAGATGTAACAGTAAAATTTGCTAGTGTAGGAAGAATAAAATACTTCCCAGTGTTGTGCAATAAGGATGACCTAGTTTGGGTTATGCTCAACATTAGTCGATTAAATCAGGATCGGCGATTACTCGGTATTTACACCTCGCTCTTTTTAATCTGCATTAATGTTAGCAAAATATGCAACGGTAACTAGACGGAAATCAAACGTGTGAGTTGGATTAAAAAAGTAATACCATTTGTGGGCCAGTTTTAAATGCAAGTTAACACTGACAAATTGAATTTACTAACTTCTTTAGTTGCACATCTCCATTCAAATGTCACCTATGTGACAACAATTTTGTAAAATAATTATACAGTACATAATATACAACAAACACTATTGGAATCATTCCTATGCCAGCACCTATTGTTAGTCGCAGAGACATCGAATTCTTTTTGTATGAAATGTTTGATATTGAATCTTTAACAGACCGTGATCGTTATAAAGATCATGATCGTGAATCCTTTGATGCGGCAATCAATATAGCTCAAGCTATTGCGGAAAAGTATTATCTACCCATTCAACATAAAGTAGACAGTAATGAACCTACATTTGATGGCACCAACGTTCATTTGATACCTGAGATAAAAGCCGGTCTTGATGCGGTTATTGATGCGGGTTTAACTGCCCCGACAACCGACTATGAGTCAGGCGGTATGCAACTGCCTTTGATTGCAGCGAGTGGCGCTTTTGCTTACTTGTCGGCTGCGGGAAGCACTAGTCTAGGTTATATTTCATTAACTCACGCAAACTGTAATCTAATTGAAGCACATGGTTCTCCTGAGCAAATTAAAAAGTGGGTTGCACCGCAGCGGGAAGGGCGCTTCTTTGGCACTATGGCAATGACTGAACCAGGCGCAGGCTCCGGCTTGGCTGATCTCACAACTTCTGCTACTAAAGAAGAGGACGGTACGTATCGAGTGCGTGGTAATAAAATTTGGATATCAGGTGGTGACCACGACCTTTCAGAGAATATTGTTCATTTGGTGCTAGCGCGAGTAAAAGGTGCGCCAAAAGGTGTAAAAGGGATCTCACTATTTATTGTACCTAAATTTTTGGTCAACGAAGATGGCAGTATTGGTGAACGAAACGAAGTCGCTTTAGCAGGGTTATTTCATAAAATGGGCGGACGCGGACACACCTCAGCAGCGTTGAGTTTTGGTGAAAAAGACGGTGCGGTTAGTTATCTCGTTGGAGAGGAAAATAAAGGCTTGATGTACATGTTTCATATGATGAATGAAGCGCGTATTTTGGTTGGAACGGGCGCCGCACTCACTGCCTTAACTGGTTTTCAATATTCGCTTGATTATGCAAAACAAAGACCGCAGGGCAGATTGTTGTCCGCCAAAGACCCATTTTCACCGCCTGTAAACATCATTGAGCACCCTGACGTAAGACGCATGCTACTTGTTCAAAAGGCCTACTCAGAGGGGGCGTATGCTTTATGTTTATATGGGCACTCATTAGCTGAGGACGAACAAACAGCAACAACGGAAGAAGCGCGAGTAAAAGCCTCAACTATCCTTAATTTTTTAACCCCGGTTATCAAAAGTTGGCCATCGGAATGGGGACCTAAATCAAATGATCTAGCCATTCAAGTCTTAGGTGGTCATGGTTACGTAAACGAGCATCCGGTTGAAATGTTTTATCGTGACAATAGACTCAATCCAATTCATGAAGGTACGACAGGTATTCAATCGCTAGATTTGTTGCGACGTAAAGTACCAATGAACGATTTTGCTGGTTACCACACGTTTTTAAACGAAATGTACTCAACAGCCGAGAATGTAAAGTCGACGCCAAGCTTGCAGAAATTTGCGAATGAATTGAACGATGCATTGAATAATATCGAGCAAGTAACAACAGAGGTGATGAACGCCGCGCAAACACAACATATTGATCTAGTATTTTCAAATTCAGTGAGTTATTTGAATATGCTTGGCCATGTGACTATTGCTTGGTTGTGGCTAAAGCAGGCAGGGATCGCAACAAAAGCGCTTGAGACTGAGTTGCATGTCGATAATGAAAAATTCTATAAAGGTAAGCTCCAAGCCATGAAGTACTTCTATGCAAGTGAGCTTCCGTTAACCTATCACTGGGGTAATTTAGTGAAAAATATCGACAGCGCGAGTTTTGATACTCACCCTGATTGGTTGTAGTTAAAGCTTGGTTTTAGCTTAGCTCAAGTGGCGATGCCATTGAAGAATATATGCAAGAAGTCGGCTGAATCTTGCATGATATTATTCAGATTAATGGCATCACCCAAATCTGGAATCGATTCAATAGCGCCGGCAATAATAGCCCCAGCAACCAGTAAGTCTGTATTTTTAAGACTGTTGTCTTCAATACCTAATTGAATAATGTCACCAAACAGATGACGAATTTTAGTCGTTTCAATTTCCATTTTTTGGCGTTTTTCACTATCTAACGACCACATGCGGGTATATCGAATTAACGGACCCTGTTCTCCAGATTGAATGTTATACAATTGCTGCGCTGCATAGGCGAGCTTTTGTATACCAGTGCAATTTTCTTTAGCCAGTGCGTTTTTCAGTACAAAGCGTTCAATGTCTATTGTGCGCTCAAAGCACTTGATTAATAGATCGTCTTTATTTTTTATATGGTAGTAAAAAGCCCCTTTGGTAACACCTAGAGATTGCGCTAGTTCATCGAGAGAGGTGCCTTTAAATCCTTTTTGATTAAAGAAAATCGATCCCATATGAAAAAATGCTTCTTGCTTGATACGGTTTTGTTCGCTTCTATCAAATCCATCAAGAGTCGGCGGTTGTTTGGGAAGCTCGATACACGAAAACTGAAACTTGTCAGGACCTGCGTGTAAACCATATTTTATTATTGACTCCCACTGTAAATAGGCACTTTCTTGGTGTTCTTGCTCAACCGAATATAACCAAACAGGTATCCAAAAAATGGCGCCCCATATCGCACTTGCTGACTTAACCGGGTCGACTGCTTGAATGCTACCGTCAGTTTGTCCTTCATCAATAATTTCCATTACTTGGACGACAAACGTTGTATACAGTTCAGATATTTCGCGCTGGTGTTTAGCCGATAAAGATGAAATTTCAGTGAGTCCGGCTAAATGTCCTCTGGTGCCGTTGATGATCCCATGCCAGCAGTCAAAATTTAATCTCAGCAATATTTCTATTTTTTTTATTGCTAATCCTTGAGTTGATTTTGCTTGTGAAATCATTGTTTGTAGTTCTATGCAGGTATTCAAATAGCACTGATAAACAAGCTCTTCTTTGTTTTTCGCATAATAATAAAGGCTGGTTTTAGTGAGATTAAGTTTGCTCGCTATTTGAATAAGTGTCGTGCCGCGGGTGCCATGCACATTAAAAAGTTCTGAGGCTGCTGACAGAATGGTTTTATATTTTTGGCCATGTTGATTGGTCTTACTAAAGGGGGAGCTTATTTTATTGTCATCCAAAAGAGGCATGCTTGTTATTTTCACCTAGTCAAAAATTATACTCAAAGTTCAATTTCAAGTGTATGTGATAATTCGCTAATGTACAACGCACAATATATAGGTTTAAGCTAAGCTGTTAATTTTTCGTCAATCGAATGTTAAAAG